>JBBRGP010000137.1:0-6919 GCA_038224105.1 Desulfobulbales bacterium
CATCGCCAGCTCAAGCGGGATCTTTGAGCGCAGGATGTATTCCGTGTTGCAGCCGGTACAGGTAATCGAATCCCCCGCGGTAAAATAATATTCGATAGGAATATCCTTCAGACATACCTCGCACTTGTAGTATTTCACCCGGTCGTCATGTTGTTTGCTGATTTTCGCCATAATCATATTCCTCGATATTCCAACAGTTTTCATTGTCAAACAGCCAAAGACATACTACTGATAATACTCATTTTTAAGAAAGTCAACTGGCAAATTCGGCAAGAGTTTCAAAACCGATCGGCGGCATCTTTCACCCCGCCTCGGGAGCTCTGTTTTCCGACGGTTTTCTCTCGTAAAAGCGTAGCCTGCTCGGCAAAAAGGAGTAGGAGGAAAGGACTGGTCGCCGTGGCTATGGCCATATCCGGCTCCAGGCTCGTTCAATGTTTCGGGCCGGGCATCTGGCGGTGCGCAAAAAACTTGACGATTTCTCCCGCCAATTCACTGCCAATCCCCTCAACCTCCATGAGTTCCGCGAGAGTCGCCGCCTTGATCCGCTTGAGGCTGCCTATATGACGGAGCAGCTGCTTTTTCTTCGCCGCACCGATGCCCGGGATATTATCGAGATCGGAGGCGAGGGTAGCGGTGTTGCGCAGTTTCCGGTGAAAGGTGATACCGTAGCGATGCGATTCATCGCGGATCCGCATGAGAAAAAGCAGAACCGGGTGGTGCGGCGGCAGAAGCACGGGATTTTTTCGGCCCGGTCGAAAGAGTTTTTCTCCTTCGTCCTGCCGCTCCTTGGCAATGCCGAGCCATTCGATCTTTTCGGCAATGCCCAGTTCTCCGGCAATCGCCAGGGCTATCCCCAACTGGCCTTTGCCGCCATCGACGACGAAGAGATCGGGGAGCGTGTCTTCCGCCAAACCGCGCCGCAATCGCCGGTCGAGGACCTCCCCCATCATGGCGTAGTCGTTTGGACCCTCGACGGTTTTAATCTTGTAGTGCCGGAAATTGGCTTTATCTGGTTCCCCTTGGGTAAAACAAACCAGGGAGCCGATTGCCTGTTTGCCGCTGATATTGGAGATATCGAGGCATTCGATCCGGGCCGGAAGAACCTTCAGATTGAGGGTTCTCTGCATAGCCGCGCCGAGATTTTCCCAGGATTTGTTCTTTTGTTCTTTTTCTTCGAAGAACTGCAGGGCATTGGTGGTGGCCATGGCGACCAGCTGCTGTCCATCGCCCCGTTGCGGGATCTTGACGTGGACCCGCATTTCCGCATGGTCGCTTAAATATTCTTCGATCAGGGCAAGATCGGCTGGGGCGGAGGGCAGGAGGATTTCCCCCGGGACCAGGGCGTCGCCGTCGTAAAACTGGCTGAGTACCTGGGCGAGGATCGAGCCGTTGTCGCCGTACGGATCGGCCAGGAAAAAGGTCCTGCTGCCGTTGAGCAGGCCGTTTCTGATAAAGAGGATGGCAATGGTCACCGCCGTATCCTTTCTGGCGAAACCGAAGACATCCTGGTCTTTGTTGTGGTCAGCGGCGATTACCTGCTTCTCGAGGGTCCGGGACAGGGCGCCGATCTGGTCCCTGAGGGTGGCGGCCCGTTCAAAATCCAGACTTTCGGCGGCCGCCGTCATCTGCTTTCCGAGGGTGCCGACCAGGTCACGGTTGCGGCCCTCGAGGAGCATGACGATTTTGCCGACGTGTTCCAGGTATAAGGCCCGGTCGGCATTGCCGGCGCAGGGGGCGAGACATCTGCCGATCTGCCGGTTGAGGCAGGGACGGGGCCTCTTCTTTAACTCGCTGCCTTTACAGTTGCGGAGCGGGAAAAGGGCGGCGATGAGGCGGAGGGTCGCCCACATGCTGCCGGCGGAGGAATAAGGACCGAAGTAGCGGGCCTTATCCCGGGTTTTGCGCCGGGCCATGAACACCCGTGGCCACTCCTCCTGCACGGTGACTTTAATATAGGGGTAATTCTTGTCGTCGCGGAGGATGACATTGTATTTCGGTTTGTGTCTTTTGATGAGGGAGGCCTCGAGGATCAACGCCTCCTTTTCGGTATTGGTGATGATGGTCTCGACCTTGCACACCTTATCGAGCATCACCGCGGTCTTACTGTACTGGGTCCCGGCAAAGCGGGCATATGACGCCAGCCGTTTGCACAGATCCTTGGCCTTGCCGACATAAAGCACCGTCGATTTGCCGTCCTGCATCAGGTACACGCCGGGGGCGTGCGGGGCTGAGGTGAGAGTCGATTCCGGAAACATGGTGCGATGAGGGTGGTGAACGTGGATAAAATGGAGAGCCGCAGATACCATAGAGCATCTTGTCCCGGTCGTCATTACCTGCCCGTGGTAAAAAATATCACGGCAATTTACTTTTGCCGCGGTCTCGGGTGCTCTCACCGCCGAAGTGTAAACATATCTGCCGGGTGCCGCCGCATGAAGATGCGGCGGTGAAAAGGCAATGTCTTTATGGTCCCCCTTGCGGGGGATAAGTCCCTTTACGAAAAATTCTTGGCAAAAAACACGCAAATAATATTTCTAACGGACTAAGGCTGCGGCAAAGAGCGTCCGGGTGTAGTCCTGCACGGGAGAGGTAAAAATCTGCCGTGCGGGCCCCGCTTCGATGATTTTTCCGTGCTGCATGACCGCGACATGGTCGGCCATGGCCCGGACTACCCGCAGGTCGTGGGAGATGAACAAATAGGTCATGTCGTACTTGCTTTGCAGCTCAAGAAGCAGGGCAATGATCTGTCCCTGGATGGTCACATCGAGGGCTGAAGTCGGTTCGTCGAGGATCAGCAGTTTCGGCCTGAGGACGATGGCCCGGGCAATGGCGATCCGCTGGCGCTGGCCGCCGGAAAATTCGTGGGGGTAGCGAAAAGCCATCTCCTCCTCCAACCCCACCTCGCCGAGCGTATCGACCACCAGTTGAAAGCGCTCCTCGCGGGTCGCCCGCGGGAGGTGAACCAGGAGTCCTTCTTCGATGATCTCCTGGACGGTAAAACGGGGCGACAGGGACGAGAACGGATCCTGGAAGACGATCTGGATGTTGCTGCGCAACGGCCGGAGCCGGCGATTGGTCCACGGTTGGATGTCCTGGCCGGCAAAGAAGATCGGGCCGGTGCTGTGGACCAGTTTTAAAATGGCCAGGCCCAGGGTGGTTTTTCCTGAGCCTGACTCACCGACAATCCCCCAGGTCGTCCCTTGGCAGAGCCGCAGACTGACCTCATCCACCGCCCGGATGATCTTTTTTCGCCGTTTGAACGGATGCACCCAGCCGCCGAGCAGCTCGAAGCGGCAGCAGAGCCTGTCTGTTTCGAGCAGCACCGGCCCCGGCGCGCCCCCTTCTTTTCGGTGGGCCGGGATGGCCGACATAAGGCTCCGGGTGTAGGGGTGGCGTGGGGCGGTGAAAATCCGCGCTGTGCTGCCGCTTTCGACGATCCGGCCGTGTTGCATGATGAAGAGGGTGGCGGCGTGGCGGCGAACGATCTCCAGGTCGTGGGTGATGAGCAGCACCGCCATCCCGTATTCCTCCTGGATATCCTTGATCAGGGCGAGAATCTGGGCCTGAATGGTGACGTCGAGGGCGGTGGTCGGTTCGTCGGCGATCAGCAGGGCAGGGCGGCAGGCCAGGGCCATGGCAATCATCACCCTCTGCCGCTGACCGCCGGAAAGCTGGTGCGGATAGGCGCGCAGGCGGCCGGCCGGGTCGTCGATGCCGGTCCGGTCGAGGAGACGGAAGGCTTCCTGTTCCGCCTCTTTCCTGGTCAATTGGCGGTGGAGCCGCAGCGGTTCCATGAGTTGGTTGCCGATGGTATACACCGGGTTCAGCGAGGTCATCGGCTCCTGAAAGATCATGGCAATCCGGTTGCCGCGGATTTTGCGGACCTCCTCCGGGGGCAGGGCGAGAAGGTTACGGCCTTCCAGACGGATTTCCCCATTTTGACGGATATTGCAGCTGTCTTCCAGGAGGCGGAGGATAGAGGTGGCGGTGATCGTTTTTCCTGACCCGGACTCGCCGACCAGGGCCGCGGTTTCCCCTTTTTCTAGGGTTAGCGAAACATCGAAGAGCACCTGCTTCTCCACCGGCCGATTGCTTTCGTCGAAGCTGTTGAACCAGAGGTTGAGGCGGTCTATTTCAAGGAACATGGCGGGGGAGTTGACCGATAAAGGAGAAACGACGGAAGCCCGGAAGGTGAGGCACCGAGTAACGGCATTGGTTTCGGCATGGGCGTTGCCTTTCTTCAGTAACGTATTTCAAAGGTGGCAAAGCGTTCTGTCGCGGGCACCTGGCGAATGCGGAAATTGTCGACCCTTGACCGCGGCGAGCCTTGCCGCAGCCAGTCGAGCATCTTGGTAATATCGCTGTCCGACCCGCACAGCATGGCCTCGACCGAGCCGTCGCCCAGGTTGCGGACCCAGCCGGTGAGATGAAGGATGAAGGCCTGCCGGCGGGTATAGTCCCGGAAAGCTACGCCTTGCACCAAACCTTCGACGATTACATGGGTCATTGTCATGGGCATCGCTTACGTCGCATGGGATAGAGTGCAGGGAAGGCGGCAACAACACGCTCGCCCGGTCATTGTGCCACGTTTTCACTGCGCAGAATACTGGCAATTTCGTTGTTGGCAATTTTATCCATTTCCTTGAAGGAGGTGGTCATGCCGATGTCGTAGCGGCCGTTGGCAAAGGCCTCCACCCGGACGACCGTGCCGATGAGAATGACCGGGACATCGTTGTCGGCCACTGGCACCTTCACCTTGATCAGCGCCCCGAGGGGCAGAGGGTAGTCGTTTTCGAAGAGGATGCCGCCGATGCAGATATCTTTGCTGATGCCGTTGAAGGTTGTTGAGTTGTGGAAGTCGAGTTCCTTGGCCAAAACGGGCTGATGTATTTTTACCCGGAGATATCGTCGTTTTTCTTCCTTGAAGTGGCAGATCATGTTCTTTCCGGCGCCCTTAGCCAGATACACGGCGCTGTCGGCCATGTGCAGCAGCTGGCCCGGGTCCTGCGAATTGAAGGGATAGGAGGCGATTCCACCGCTGACGGTCAGTCTGAGAATCTGGTTCAGGTAGCGGATTTCAAGCTTTTCTACGTGCTTTCTCAGCCGCTCGGCGAAGATAAAGGCGCTGACATTGTCGGTATGGGTCAACAGCAGGACGAATTCTTCGCCACCGTAACGGGCGGCAATGTCGCTATCGCGTTTCACCCGGCTGATCACCGCCGCCACCTGCCGCAGGGCCTCATCCCCGGCGAGATGGCCGTATCTGTCATTGATCTCCTTGAAATCATCGATATCGAGAAAAAGCATGGCGAAATCGTCGTGATATCTTTTGGCCAGGGAAACCTGCAGGCTGTAGGCTTCATTGAAATAGGCCCGATTGAACAGCCCGGTCAGTTTGTCGTGAATGGTCTCATGGACGACATTCTCATAATGGATGGCCTCGATCAGCCGCGGGTGGCTGAGATAGCGGGTGGCGGTCTGGAGATAATCGCAAAGCGCCGTGGTAATGTCGACATTTCTGCCGAGCAGTTCGGAGATTTTCCGCCGATGGTGCTGGGCCTTTTCCCAATGGACCAAACATTTTTCCAGGGGAATGTCGATGCCGGCCAGCAGTTTGAAAACCCCCGTCACTACCGGGGCGCCTTCGGTGGTCCAGAGTTTGTTGACCTTCTTGATGAAAAAATCATCATTTTTGGATTCCAGCAGATAGGTCATCAGTTTTTTCTTCAGGGCCGGGTCCATACTTCTCCTCTTGCATGGCTAACACCCCACAAGGGGGTATAAGTACCTTGAGACAGATTGATTTCTTGCTAAAAAAATGAAATCAATATGTAAGGCACTAAAAGGTCAGGCGGAAACCAAAAAAATGTGTAAGGAAAAATACCATGCCGAAAGAGCTTGGTGCAACGCAATTATGCGGAGTATGGCTGAAGACCAATGAAAATATTGCAACTCGGCAGGAGAGTGAGCTGTCCTTCCGCCAGCCGGCAGAAAGAGTTGGTTCTAGAAAAAACGGGGCGGCGGCGACGTGCCGGGGAGCATCGAACTGTCCAGGATTGGCGGCGGGGGAACCAGCCCAAGGCCCGCATGTGTCATAGATGCGGGCCTTGGGGGGAACATGGACCGGCAGGTGGCGGATTATCCCCCGCCAACCACCGGAAAGATGGCGAGAACGTCATCCGGCGCGGGCCTGACCGTGAATTCGGTGTGACGGGAATTCAGCATCAGGACCCCGACCTCCTTCCGGTCGATGCCGAGGGCATCGACAATATCGCCGACCGTTGTCTCTTCGCCGATCTCCTGTTCGCGGATCTTAAAGCGATCGTCGCGAAAGAAGGCGAAGAGTTTGACCGTGATCTTCATGTTAGAAGTTCCAGAAAGTATCGATCTCGTCGCCGGTGAAATCAAAGGTCACATTGTGCGGCGGCAGTGGTTCGGTATAGAAGAATTCCGGCAGCCGGTCGTCGGCTTCGTTGAAACCGGCGGCGATGTTGAACCCCCTTTCGGTTTTGAGAATGTATTTGCCGAGACTCACCACGTCGTCGCCGGTCAGCGCCAGGTCGAAACGGGCATTGATCAGGTCGATCAGGGCCGGCAGACATTTGGCATCGTCGAGGGCGGCGAAGGCGATGAACAGGCACATCCCGGTCGAATCGATGGCCGCCGTGGCGATCTGCAGGTTCCGCGACAATTCCACCTGGCCCACCTTGGTCAGCGGGTCGACTTTGCCGCCGACACCCAGGATATTGGTGGCAATGGTGTAGCCCATGGTATGATCGGCCCCTTGCGTCGACGTGGCGTAGGTGATGCCGATACCTTTGATCGCCCGGGGATCGTAGGCGGGAATGGCCTGATTCTTGACAACCGGCACCCGGGTAATACCAAAGGCGCAGCCGACGGAACCGGCACCGTTGCCGATGAT
>JBBRGP010000138.1:0-6912 GCA_038224105.1 Desulfobulbales bacterium
TCCATCCCCATTATTCTGCTGACCGCCGTCGCCGAACGGGTCACCACCAGCACCTATACCCACCGCGATATGCTGGAAAGCGAGGCGGAGGACTATATGCCGAAACCGGTCGAACCGTCGGAACTGCTGGCACTTATCAAAAGCTGGCTGAAATAGCGCGGTATCGTCTCCTGTCACCACCGTGGAAAAGCGGGGGCGGCAGGAGGAATGTCCTGTCCCGCCTTGCCTTGTCTTCAGGCCTCAAGGAATACTCTTATGGATAGTGTGCGCATTCTAGTTATCGATGACGAAAAGGTTATACGGGAAGGGGTGGAACGCGCCCTGGCCAAAAGAAACTACGAGATTTTCAAGGCGGAAGACGGCAACCGGGGACTGGAACTGCTCAAAGAGTTTAATTTCGATATCGTCCTGACCGATCTCATGATGCCCGGCCTGGACGGTTTTGCCGTCCTCGACTGGATTCGGGAAAATCAGCCCCATGTCCAGGTCATCGTCATCACCGGCTTTGCCACGGTGACCAAAGCAGTGACCGCCATGAAGCAGGGGGCCTTCGATTTTGTCGGTAAGCCGTTTACCCCGGATTATATCCGGGTGGTGGTCGACCGGGCCATCGATAAGCTGTCAATGCGCGCCGAAACCGAACGGCTGCGCGAGGAAAAGAATCGAGGGCTCGAGGCGATCGACAAATCGCAGAGCCGCCTGAAAACCGTCTTCAGCTGTATGGCTGAGGCGGTGCTGATCACCGATACCGAAGGGGTGGTTGTCCTGCACAACCCCGCGGCCATCAAGATCCTCGAGATTCAGACCGATCCGTTCATCGGCAAGCCCTTGGCCGACTCGATCCGCGACAAAACGGTAGTCACCATGACGCACGAGGCGATGAGCAAGGCCATGGTGGTGACCAGGGAATTCGCCCCCGGCACCATCTCCCGGAAATTTCTGCGGGCTTACTGTTCTCCGGTAACCAATGAGCAGGGCTCGGTGATCGGCTCGGTCACCACCTTCGAGGATATCAGCGCCCATAAGGATATCGACCGGATGAAATCGGATTTCGTGGCGATGGTCGCCCATGAGCTGAAATCGCCGCTCGCCTCCGTCGAGCAGATGATCTACGCGCTCCAGGTCGGCTGCGAGCATGAGGCGGCCAATTCCTGTCACGCCCTGCACAAACGGATGACGACGCGGACCAAGGATCTTCTGCGGTTGATTGACAACCTTCTTAATCTGTCGAAACTGGAGAGCGGGGCGGTAGTCTTCAACCTCGAACCGATCCACGGCGAAGATATCATTCGAGAGGTCCTGGAGATAACCAAGCCACAGGCGGACAGCAAGGGGATAACCCTCCGTTACCAACCGTCCGAGGAGGATTGGCTGTTCAACGTCGACTATGACCATATTCGGACCGCGATCATGAACATCGTTTCCAATAGCGTCAAATATACCCCGGATGGCGGTCAGGTGCTGCTCAGGACTGAGGTCGCCGGCGGCTTTGTCAATTTCGTCGTGCAGGACACCGGGATCGGCATCAGCAAGGAGGATCTCCCCCATATCTTCGATCGCTTCTTCAGAGTAAAAGGCAAGGCAACCCGCCATATTACCGGTTCCGGTCTGGGGCTCGCCCTGGTCAAGGAAGTGGTAGAAGCCCACCAAGGATATATCGAAGTCCAGTCTACTCCTCAAGTCGGCACCACCTTTACCCTCAGTTTTCCTCTGACCCAGAAAAACGGGGGTGCCGGTACCGGACAAGGTCAGTGTTGAAGTAGGATAGGTCAATAAAGTCTCCCGCCGGTATCGGGTGCGATTTGAGCGATCATCCCCGTTTTTCGATATCGCCACGGCCCTGATCGCGGCCGCTGGTTACAGGAGAAGCCGATGCATAAGGGAGTATTTTGCGCCTTCGGACAGTGTCCCGGCCCGGTTAATCGGCAAAACGGCCTCGGATGGCGGCAAAGGTCTCGAAGTTTTGTAAAAAGTGTTCGAGCAGGCGCGGATCGAAATGGGAGCCTCCGCCCTCAATCATGATCTGCAGGGCCTGATCGGCAGGGATTGCTTTCTTGTACACCCGCTCGGTGGTGAGGGCGTCAAAGACATCGCAGATTGCGGTGATACGGCCGGTAATGGGGATTTCGTCTCCGGACAGACCATTCGGATAACCACTGCCATCATATCTCTCGTGGTGGTTGAGAGCGATTTCGGCACCGAGCCTGAGAATATCGGAGGTAGATTCGGAAAGAATTCGATAGCCGATCTCACAATGGGTCTTCATCTTGGCGAATTCCTCCGTCGTCAGTTTGCCGGGTTTGAGCAAGATCGTGTCGGATATGCCGATTTTGCCGACATCGTGCAGCGGCGCGGCGATATGGATTCTCCGGCAAATCGGTTCGGGAAGACCGGAAAATCGGGCCAATTGCGAGGAAGAGGGGCCCATTCTGATGGTATGCTTGGCGGTTTCGTTGTCGCGGAATTCGGCAGCCTTGGAAAGGATATAGATTGATTCCTCCCGGGAATGAAAGAGCTCCCTGGTCCGCTCCTCGATCAAAATTTCCAGTTCCTCCCGATGCCGCCGGTTCTCGATCTCCAACTGCCGGCGCCGCAAGGCATTGGCGATGTTGATGATCAATTCATTGGCCTGGAAGGGCTTGGTCACATAACCGTAAGCCCCCATGTGCAGGGTCTCTATGGCTGTCTCCCGGTCGTCGACGCCGGTGACCATGATCACCGCCAGATCGGGGTACCGCTGTAAGGCGACGCGCAGCAGCTCCACTCCGGACATGGCTTTCATGTTGATATCACTGACCAGAAGATCAAAGGGCTGTTGGCTCAGTTTTACCAGAGCCGATTCGGCATCTTCCGCCAGGCTGAAAAGATATCCTTCCATTTCCACGATAGCAGCGATAACTCCCCGGATCTGGCGTTCGTCATCGACAATGAGGATTCGCGCAGGTGTTTGGGCCATGGTGTTTCCTTGCTCAGGAGTAAGGTACTAACACCCCTCAGGGGCGCATACGTATCTTATTGAAGATCTTGAATAAAAACAAGAAGCGAATTAGTAAGATACTAATAATAGGGTTCAAACTGAAGGCTGTAGGCGGCGAGTTCCGGCACCGGCGCCAGCATTTTGCCGATCCGCTCGCCGATAACACGCTGCTGCTTCTCAGGAACCTTTAGGGAAATAGTGACCTGGCCGTTTTTTGCCGTGACCGCGGCGAGGGGGAAGTCGAAGAGTTTCAGGCTGATCAGTGCCGCCATCGCCGAGTCGGCGAGGGCCGCCCTGGATGCAGGGGTTTCCGAAAAGGACGGCAGGTTGGCCGCATTGGCGATAATATTGACGGCGTCGTCTTCGTTCAGATGGCCGATCCGGATGGTAAGATTGTAGGTTTCGGGATCCATGACATCGATACCGTACAGAAACATCCCCCATCTTCGTCGCTCTTCATCATCCTTTTTAAGGATATTACGGGCTTCATCCTCGGAAATCTTCTCCCGGGCCATCTCCGCTGCCACTCGGTCGGCGGGGTCGGCGATGATCCGCACTTTCAGGACGTGGGAGATATCGCGGACAAAGTGATGCGCGACCAGCCCATGGTAAACGGCATTACCGGCAAGAAAAATCTGGAGGATGGACGATCGCATCGCGGTGATAAAACGTTGTTTACCGTGCGGAAAACGATCAAGGACGGAAAAGGCATCATTCAATCCCCGGACCATTTTAATTTCCGGGAGATGAAATTCATCGAGATTTTCAATGATCTGGTCCCGGGAAAAGCAGGAATAGCCTAATTTCTTGGCGAGTTTCTCGGCGATCGATTTACCGTGATAGTAGCTTCCCCGGGATATGGTGATAAGCGGCATCTGGACCTCCTGGCGGTGAAGAAGTGCCGGGGCAAGGTTAATGGGAGCGACGCTGTCCTTCTCAAGAGTCCCTTATACCACTCAACGGGGTACTGAAAAGAGTACTCCCTTGTGGCTGTTACTAAGATATATGGTTTTTCACCATATATCAATGGGTGATGTAATCAGTCTCGGGGAGCGGCAGGAACAACTCATGGCAGGAGGGGGGGGGGGGGGGAAGGCCGTCGGCAAAGAGCGTCTAGTGAAGCAGCTGCCGAACGGCTGGTACGGTTTTCACCAATTCGGCACTGCTCGAGGACGGATGGACCGGCTGCTCTACCGCTTCAGGCAGCCTTCCTCTCCAGGTACTGAGGATCGGTCGTCAGCGCCGCTTCCTTCGCTGCCAGGTAGTCATCGAAACTCATCATCACGTCGACGATGCCGTCCGGGGTAATCTCGACAATCCTATTGGCCACGGTGGAGACAAACTGATGGTCGTGGGAGGCAAAGAGCACCACCTCGGGAAATGCCATGAGGCCATTGTTGAGGGCGGTAATCGATTCCAGGTCGAGATGATTTGTGGGTTCGTCGAGGATCAAGGCATTGGCGTCGGCGAGCATCATCTTGGCAAGCATGCAGCGGACCCGTTCGCCGCCGGAGAGAACCGTAGTTTTTTTTGTGGCTTCTTCGCCGGAAAAAAGCATTTTGCCAAGGAAGCCTCGAATAAAACTCTCATTTTCCTTGGGCTGCGCGTATTGGCGCAGCCAGCCGACCAGATCGAGCTGGTCGTTGTCGAAATAGCTGCTGTTCTCTTTCGGGAAGTAGGCGTTTTTAATGGTTACCCCCCAGCGCAGGCCGCCCTGGTCCGGTTCCAGCTCCCCTGCGAGAATCCGGAACAGCGTGGTTTTGGCAAGGCTGTTGGCGCCGACGAAGGCTATTTTGTCGCCCTTGTTGACGACGAGGGTGAGGTCCCTAAACATCGACATGCCGTCAACAGTTTTGGCAAGCCCGTCCATCTCGAGAATGACATCGCCGCAGGGACGTTCCGGCTTGAAAGAGATATACGGATATTTTCTCGAGGAACGGGGCATTTCTTCGATGGTGAGCTTCTCAAGCAGTTTCTTACGGGAGGTTGCCTGCTTGGCTTTGGAGGCATTGGAACTGAACCGCCGGATAAAGTCCTTGAGCTCCTCCGCTTTGGCTTTGGCCTTCTTGCTTTCGGTTTCCTTCTGGTGGAAATGAAGCTGACTGGCCTCGTACCAGAAGTCGTAGTTGCCGACATAGACGGTAATTTTTCCAAAGTCGATGTCCGCCATATGGGTGCAGACCTGATTGAGGAAATGCCGGTCATGGGAGACAATTATCACCGTGTTTTGGAAACGGGAAAGAAAATCTTCAAGCCAGCCGATGGTTTCCAGATCGAGCTGGTTGGTCGGTTCGTCGAGCAGGAGGATGTCGGGATTGCCGAAGAGAGCCTGCGCCAGAAGTACCCGGACTTTGTCACTGCCGTCGAGTTCCTTCATTTTTTTATCGCGTAGCTTTTCCGGGATGCCGAGGCCATTCAGCAGTACCGCCGCTTCCGCCTCCGCCTCATAGCCGTTCATCTCGCCGAATTTAGCCTCGAGTTCCGCCGAGCGGATCCCGTCTGCCTCGGTGAAATCGGCCTTGGCATAGATTGCCTCGCGCTCGGCCATGACCTTGAAGAGTTTTTTGTGACCGATGAGGACGGTGTTGACGACGCTCTGTTCATCGAAGGCGAACTGATCCTGGTTGAGCATCGCGATGCGCTGTCCCGGCCCCTTGCTGATCTCACCGCGGTCCGGTTCGAGCTGGCCCGCCAGAATCTTCAGGAAAGTCGATTTGCCGGCACCGTTGGCCCCGATCAGGCCGTAGCAGTTGCCGGGTGTGAATTTGATGTTGACGTCTTGAAAGATGACCCTCTTGCCATAGGAGAGAGCAATATTGGATGCGGTGATCATGGTTAGGTCCTCACTAAAAAGCCACCAGGACGACTCCCCATGGCATAGAGTGTTTTTGCTTAGGAATGACAGTACTTATGACTGCTCTTGTTCCCTGAGATCAGGTGTTTCCTGGTCTTCGGAACCGTTTTTCTGTTTTTCTAATTTCTGCTGCCGTTTTTCTTCTTTTTTCTTTTTCTTTGCCAATTCTTTCTGGCGTTTTTCAAATGAATAGTTTGTTTTCGCCAAGATTTTTCTCCTTTTTATCGCGCGGCTAAAAAATATGGCGCGAAAGTCCGGCAAGAAGCCGGGCCTTCGCACCGATCGCTATCGGCTGTTGCCGTTCAGGTGTTACTGCTGGACGACATTGGCCGCGGCCGGGCCTTTGGGGCCGTCGACCACTTCGAAGGTCACCCGGGCGCCCTCCTCGAGGGATTTGAAACCCTGGGCCTGAATCGCGGTATGATGGACAAAGATGTCCTTGCCGCCGTCCTGCTCGATAAAACCAAAACCTTTTGCATCATTAAACCATTTTACTGTACCTTGAGCCATTGTGTACTACTCCTTTGTGCGGGGGGTAACCCCTTGTTCATAAGTTCGAAACATCAGATGATACTTCGACTGAAAGTCTGGGAATCCAGACCAAAAAATCATTTAGCGCTGTATCGGCTTTCTGGTGCCGAAATCAAAGGTGCACGCCTTGTCGCGTCGGCTTTTGCCATGACCCGCACCCCCAGTTTTGTTTGGCCGCGGCATCTGCCTGGGGCGGTTTTCGCGGCTTTCGTCGCGGCGTTCCTCTTCCGTCGGTGCGGCAAAAGCGGGAAGAGCCTCGCGGATCATCTTTCTGCCGAGATTGCGCTCAATGAGTGCAATCATCTTGAGATCTTCGGCACCGGCAAAGGTTAAAGCCTGTCCGGTTCGAGAGGCTCGACCGGTCCGGCCGCTACGGTGGGTGTAGGTTTCGGCGGTGTCCGGCACATCGTAGTTGATGACATGGGAGATTCCCAGGACATCGATACCACGGGCCGCAATGTCAGTCGCAACCAGCACTTTATCGGTACCGTCGCGAAAGCCGTCGAGCGCCTGCTGCCTCTTCTGTTGGGACAGATTGCCCTGCACGCTT
>JBBRGP010000139.1:0-6912 GCA_038224105.1 Desulfobulbales bacterium
GATAAGTTCCTTCACGAAATAATTTTCTTGTAAAAAACACAAGAAAATTATTTCTAAGTCACTAAAAGGTGTTGCGGAGAGATTTCAATCGTGTTAATAAATGGCTCTTGCCAAGCCTGGGAGGAGCTCTGTAAAAGTTTCAAGCATTTTCGAAGCTACTATAGCTATTCAGGCGCGTAGCTCAGTGGGAGAGCGCCACCTTGACGTGGTGGATGTCGTCGGTTCAATCCCGTCCGCGCCTACCAAGATAGTGTCTGTTCAAAAAACGAGGAATTTTGTTCTAACGTCCCTCAAGGGGGAGTTAGGACATAATCGCTATTGCTGGACAAGCACAAGATAAAAGGCTAAAGTAAGAACACCTTTTTCAAGGCGTTAATTCTTTAGCCTTTATTTTTATATGCGAAAATCTCATGACTGATATAACCGTCGCCCTACCCGAAGGAGAAGCCATCACCGTTGCCGCCGGCACCACCGTGCACGACGCGCTGACCGCCCTCCTTTCCAACAAGCAGCGCAAGCTGACGGTTGCCGCGACGGTTGGCGAGGTCTTAGCCGACTTCACCACCGCTCTCCATGAGGACACGGTTCTCGTCCCGATTCAGATCGACACCAAGGAGGCGCTGGGCGTTCTCAGGCACAGCGCCGCCCATATCATGGCCCTGGCGGTTCGCGAACTGTTCGGCGAAGAGGTGAAGGTTGCCATTGGCCCGGCGATCGACAACGGCTTTTATTATGACTTCCTGCGCAAGGAGCCTTTCAGTCCCGAGGATTTTGTCAGGATTGAAGCCAAGATGGAAGAGGTGGTGCGCCGTGCCCTGCCCTTTCAACGCACGGAAATATCGAGCGGCGAGGCTATCAAACGCTTTGCCGCCGAGCAGGAAAAGTTCAAGGTCGAATTGATCGAGGATCTTCAGACCGAGGTGGTCTCTCTCTACCATGTCGGCGAATTCACTGATCTCTGCCGGGGACCACATCTGCCGAACACCTCGTTTCTCAAGGCCTTCAAGCTGTTGCGGGTGGCCGGCGCCTACTGGCGCGGCGACGAAACCAGGGAGGTCCTCCAGCGCATCTACGGCACCGCCTTTTTCGACAAAAAGGATCTGAAAAAATATCTGAGCGACCTGGAAGAGGCAAAAAAACGCGATCATCGCAAGCTCGGGAAAGAACTTGAGCTCTTCACCATCAGGGACGAGATCGGGCCGGGGCTGATCCTCTGGCAGCCGAAGGGTGCGATGCTCCGCCGGCTCATCGAAGACTTCTGGAAGGATGAGCACTACCGCCACGATTACGAGCTCCTCTACACCCCTCATATCGCTCGTCAGGATCTCTGGAAAACTTCGGGTCACCTCGATTTCTACAGCGAAAACATGTACTCGCCGATGGATATCGACGAGGTCAAATACCAGCTGAAACCGATGAACTGTCCCTTTCACATCGGGGTGTTCAACAATCAGAAAAGAAGCTACCGCGAACTTCCCGTCCGCTGGTGTGAACTGGGCACGGTCTATCGATACGAGCGGGCCGGAGCCTTGCACGGACTTTTGCGGGTCCGCGGTTTCACCCAGGACGACGCCCACATTTTCTGCCGCCCCGACCAGCTCGAGGATGAGATCGTCAATATCCTCGATCTCAATCTCCACATTCTGCGCTCGTTCGGATTCAGCGATTACGACATCTACCTCTCCACCCGCCCGGAGAAATACGTCGGCAGCGACGAGAACTGGGAAAAGGCCACCGAGGCATTAAAACTCGGCCTCGGAAAAAAAGGTCTCAATTTCGTTGTCGATCCCGGCGAGGGGGTGTTCTACGGACCGAAGATTGATATTAAAATCAAGGACCAGTTGGGCAGATCCTGGCAGTGTTCGACCATTCAGGTCGATTTCAACCTGCCGGAGCGGTTCCAGATGCGCTTCACCGGCACCGACAACACCGATCACCAGCCGATCATGATCCATCGCGCCCTGATGGGCTCGCTGGAGCGCTTCATCGGCGTGCTCATCGAGCACTATGCCGGTGCCTTCCCCCTCTGGTTCGCCCCAGTTCAGGCACGGATTCTCAATATCACCGACCATCAGGCCGGATACTGCGAAGAGGTGTACAGCGAGCTTCGCCAAGCCGGAGTAAGAATAGAAAAGGATTTGCGCAACGAGAAACTGAATTATAAAATCAGAGAGGCGCAAGTTGCCAAAACCCCGTATATGCTTATCATCGGGGACAAGGAAATGGCTGATCGGACGGTCACCGTCCGCCAGCGTGACGGTGAAAATCTGGCACCGATGACCATCCCTGAATTTGCCGCCAAAGTCGCCCAGGAGGTCCGGACGGGACGTGGTTTTTAGTACCTTAGAAATATTTTTCTGCGTGTTTTTTGCAGAAAAATATTTCTAAGGTACTTATCCCCCGCAAGGGGGGGCTGAAAAGAGTACCCCTTTGTGGGGGGCGAGGCAATTCTGGTTGGAACTATTTAAGCTCGTAGAATCGAGGAGGTAAAGCTATTAACAGAAAAGGCAGGAGTGTTCCGGTACAGCGGGAAGCAAAATCTACTACCAATGAGGCAATCCGTTTTCCCGAAGTCCGTCTGATCGACGCCGACGGCAACCAATTAGGCATTGTTTCATCGGAAGAAGCGAGGAATATTGCATTAGAGGCAGGGCTTGACCTGGTTGTTGTCTCGGAAAATGCCGACCCGCCGGTTTGCCGGGTGATGAATTACGATAAATTCCGCTACGAGCAGAAGAAAAAGACGCAGGAAGCCAAAAAGAAGCAGACGGTTATCGAGACAAAGGAGATCAAATTTCGTCCTAAAACCGATGATCATGATCTCAATTTTAAAATTAAAAATATCAAGAAATTTCTTGCCAGCAAGAACAAGGTGAAACTGACCATGCGGTTTCGCGGCCGGGAGATCGTCTATTGTGAGACCATCGGCGTCGAATCGATGAAGAAAATTGCCGAGGCCTTGGTCGACGACGCGGTTATCCTGCAGGAACCGAAAATGGAAGGTCGTCAGCTGGTCATGTTTGTCGGACCAAAATCATAGTGGATGTCTGAGCCCCGTTAAGCTCGTTTTTGATATAAAAAACAATCGCTTGCGATTGTGATATTGAGGTGAAAGGAGTTATATCATGCCGAAAATGAAAACCAATCGAGGTGCCGCCAAGCGCTTCAAAGTGACCGGATCGGGCAAGATCAAGCGATCGAAGGCCTTTTCCAGTCATATCCTTACCAAAAAGACAACGAAGCGTAAGCGCGGTCTGCGTATGTCCGACCTCGTTGATTCCGCCAACCTCAAGGGAATTAGAAAGATTTTACCATACATGTAATGTTGAAGGCTGTCCTTCCGCCGGGGCTCATTCACTGAACCCTCGGCCTGTGCAGCCTAGAGCGCCTGTCGGTTAGACCGGCAGGCAGGATAAAAAGGAGTTTACAGATGCCACGCGTAACACGAGGTTTTAAAGCCCGCCGCAGAAGAAACAAGGTGCTGAAGCTTGCCAAAGGATTCCGGGGAGGCAAGTCCCGCCTTTATAAGACCGCCACCGAGGCGGTAGACCGCGCATTGAATTATGCCTTCCGCGACCGGCGGGTCAAAAAGAGAGATTTCCGCAGCCTGTGGATCGCCAGAATCAATGCCGGCGCCCGCATGAATGATATGAGCTACAGCAAATTGATCGGTGGTCTGAAAAAGGCCAACGTCGACCTTGACCGCAAAGTACTTGCCAACCTGGCGATACTTGATGCCGGTGCTTTCTCCAAAGTGGTGCAGATCGCCAAAGAAGCAAACGCATAACAGGTCGTCTTGTCACTGTTTTTTTTGCGTGCCGGTTTTGGTTTTCGCGACCAATAACCGGCATGTTGTTTCCATCCGCCCCAACATTTCGCATTCACTATGGAACATCAGTTACAGAGCTTAGCAGCCGAAGCCAAAGAAAGCCTGGAACAGCTGACCGATGCCGGACTGCTTGAGGAGTTTCGTGTCCGTTTCCTCGGCCGTAAAGGCGGGTTCAGCACCATAATGCGCCAGCTTGGCTCAGTCTCCGAGCAGGACCGACCCCGGCTAGGCCAACTGGCAAACAGCATCAAGGCCGAGATCGAACGACTCTTCGAACTTAAAAAACAGGAGTTGAACGTAACAGCCTCCGGCAATGCAGACAGGACCGGCCCGGACCTTACCCTGCCCGGCCGCTGTCCGGCCGGCGGCAGACTCCATCCGATCTCCCAGGTAATGCGGGAAACCTGCGCCATCTTCGAGAATCTCGGCTTCTCCGTTGCCGAGGGTCCCGATGTCGAACTCGATTACTACAATTTCGAAGCCCTGAATATTCCCGCCCACCACCCGGCGCGGGATATGCATGACACCTTTTATATCAGCGATAAGGTGCTGCTTCGCACCCATACCTCGCCGATGCAGGCGAGGATCATGGAAGCGCGGCAGCCCCCGCTCCGGGTTATCGCCCCGGGTAAGGTGTACCGCTGCGACTCTGATATCACCCATACCCCGATGTTTCATCAGGTGGAAGGGTTTCTGGTCGACAAAAACATTTCCTTTGCCGACTTGAAGGGAGTACTGACTGTCTTCACCCGGAAAATGTTCGAGAAAGAGCTGCCCCTGCGCTTCCGACCGTCCTTTTTCCCCTTTACCGAACCGAGTGCCGAGGTGGATATCGCCTGCGTCATCTGCGGCGGCGTCGGCTGCCGCGTCTGCAAAAAAACCGGCTGGCTCGAGATCCTCGGCTCCGGAATGATCGACCCGGAGGTCTTCAAAATGGTCGGTTACGATCCGCAGGTGTACAGCGGTTTTGCCTTCGGACTGGGGATTGAACGGATCGCCATGCTCAAATACGGGATCGACGACATTCGACTTTTTTACGAAAACGACCAGCGTTTTCTGTCACAGTTCTAGCCTTTGTGCCCTACATTTTAGAATACTGCCATGAAACTTACGTTTGACTGGTTGCAAAACTATGTGGATTTAGACGGCGTTAACCCCGAAGAGCTGGCCGGCCATCTGACCATGCTCGGGCTGGAAGTGGATGCGGTTACCCCTCTG
Source organism: Desulfobulbales bacterium (assembly GCA_038224105.1). Classification (GTDB taxonomy): domain Bacteria; phylum Desulfobacterota; class Desulfobulbia; order Desulfobulbales; family Desulfocapsaceae; genus Desulforhopalus_A. Next base: position 5,048 of record JBBRGP010000139.1, read on the forward strand.
TATGAAGATCTCGCCGCCCTCAAGACCGGCCTCGTCGTTGCGACCGAAAGGCACCCCAACGCTGATAAATTAACGGTCTGCCAGGTCCGCATCGGCGAGGAAACCCACCAGATCGTCTGCGGCGCTCCGAATGTCCGCAAGGATCTGGCGGTGGTTGTCGCCTTGCCCGGCACGGTTTTGCCCGGCGACCTGAAGATCGGCAAATCCAAGATCCGCGGCGTCGAGTCCGGAGGCATGATCTGTTCGGAACTGGAACTGGGGTTAAGCACCGCCCATGACGGGATCATGGAACTGCCCGCGACCATCGAACACGGACGGGTATTCACCGAGGCCTATGGGCTGAAGGACACCTTCATCGAGGTCGATCTCACCCCCAACCGCCCCGACTGCGCCTCGGTCATCGGCATTGCCCGGGAGGTTGCCGGCATCCTCAAAAGGCCGCTGACCCTGCCGGTGCAGGACGCTCGGATCAACAAAACCAGCAGCGATTTTACCGTCGAGGTTGAATCGAGTGAGCTCTGTCCGCGCTACGCCGCGCGGCTCATCACCAACGTTAAAATCGGGCCTTCGCCCTGGTGGCTGAGAAACCGTCTGCAAAGCATCGGCCAGCGGCCGATCAACAATATCGTCGACATCACCAATTTTGTCATGATGGAATACGGCCAGCCGCTGCACGCCTTTGACTTCGACACCCTCGCCGGGAAAAAAATCGTCGTTCGCGCCCCGCGGGCAGGCGAGATGGCCTTCACCACCCTCGACGGCACCGCCCGCCAGCTCGACCCCGAAATAATGATGATCTGCGACGGCGACAAACCGGTAGCGGTGGCCGGGATAATGGGCGGCCAGAACTCCGAGGTGGCCGATACCACCACCACGATCCTTCTTGAAAGCGCCTGTTTCAATCCGGTCTCGATCCGCCGTACCGCAAGAAAACTGAATCTGGCCTCGGAGGCGTCCTACCGCTTTGAGCGGGGCGTCGACCCAGAAGGGACCATCAACGCCCTGAACCGGGCCGTCGATCTCATCTGCGAGCTGGCCGGCGGCCAGGCCCCGGAGGACGGAGTCGACTCCTACGGCGGCCGCAAGGTTCCGGCAACCTTGACGCTGAGCGTGGCAAGGACCATGTCCCTGCTCGGCATCACCCTTACCGCCAACGACATTTCCGAACGGCTGGGTGCCATCGGCATCCCCTGCCGGCCGCAGGACGCCGAGACCCTGCTCGTCGATCCGCCGTCGTTTCGCGTCGATATCGAAAGAGAGGCCGACCTCATCGAGGAGGTTGCGCGCCTGTATGGCTACGACAACATCCCCACCACCCTGCCGAAGGTCAGTCTGAGCTACCCGGAACAGGATAAACAGCGGGTGCGACGGTTGCGGATCGCCGACCGGCTGACCTCGGTCGGCTTCACCGAGGCCATCAACTACAGCTTCATTGCCGAAAAACATACGGAAATGCTCGACCTGGCACCTGATGACCGACGTCATCAGGTAGTCCGGCTTTTAAACCCGATCAGCGAAGATCAGGCGGTGATGCGCTCCATGCTCCTGCCCGGCCTGCTCGACAACGTCCGCAGAAACAGCAATATTCAGAGGACCGATAGCAAGCTCTTTGAGATCGGCAAGGTGTTCAGCCCCCAAGGCAGCAATGCCCAGCCGATTGAGACGACAAGGCTCACCGGGGTATTGTCGGGCAATCGCCATGGCGACGGCTCGCCTCTGTATTTCAAGGAGGAAGGGGTCGATATTTTTGATACCAAAGGCAGTGTCGAATTTATTGTCCGGGAAATGGCCCTCGGCCAGATGGACAGCCAGGAGGGCATCCATTTCGCTATCCCGCCGGAAGGGGCCGGAGAGCCCTTTGTCGA
>JBBRGP010000140.1:0-6891 GCA_038224105.1 Desulfobulbales bacterium
GACCTACCGCCGATCCCTGTCTGCAACGTCTGTTATTACGGGAACTTCAAGGTATTGTCAACTTCTTCGTTAAAGGGCTGTCAGCTGTGGCCCGCCGTCAAAAACCGAGGTGGCTGGCCCTGTCAAACCTACCCTGCCACCGGTAATTCAGGTGCGATTCTCGGCAGAAATTATCCTTGTAAAATATCAGGAACATGTTAGAATCACAGGGCTTGTGACGAATAAAATAGATATTCATGGCAGTGCATGGCAGTCCCAGTAAGGATTTTGGCACGAAAAGACAGCCCCTGTGTCTGCTTACCTGTTGTGTATTTCCAACCCAAGTGGTAATACCTTTGCTCCCGACCGAACCTCGCAAAAGGGAGAGTGCCAGCCCCTGCCGGGTATGGTTTTCAGGGCTTCCTTCATGAGGTATATGGTCCTTACTTAGAATTATCAGCCGCCAAGAGGCACCATAATTTTCGGGGTGACTGAATATTTTGTTTGATTTGACAGGATACTTTATTGTATTCACTTGTTGATTGAATGAAAAATCTGGAAGCAATACAGATAACCGCATCCGTAACGACCGACGGAAAATCTTCGTGGTTTTCAGGCCACTTTCCCAACAATCCGATTCTTCCTGGAATTGCCCAGTTGAAGATGGTTGCCGATCTTATCGCCAAACCGACGGAGGGCAACCTCCGGGTAACGGGCCTCAGTCGGGTGAAATTTCGAAAAATAGTCAGGCCCGGTGAGCAGCTCGATATTCAAGTGACATGCGACAACGCGGAACATCACTATATGTTCAGGATTACCAGCGGGGACGAAGATGTCTGTTCCGGCAAAATGGATTTCACCCAAAACGAAAAATTACGAATTTATGAGTAACGATATTGCCCAGACCATCACCCGCATCGCGGAAATCATCATCAACGAACTGAAACTTGAAGATGTCACCCCGGAGACCTTTGATCCTGACCTCGATCTAGTCGACGAGGTGGGGGTCGACTCGATGGACCTGGCCACCGTCGCCCTGGTTCTCCGGGATGAGTATGGAATACGCATCGACGAGGATGATTACCCCAAACTGACGACTGTGCGGATCATTGCCCAGTACATCATCAACAAACAGAACAGCAAAGAATAGATGTCTGCCCAAGCGCCGGAATATAAGTTCTCCGACATCCTCGCGGACCCGCGTATCAAAGAGCGTTGGCAGAAGGTTCGGCGGTATTTTTTCCTCCGCGAATCGACATATGACATGAGCAACCGCTGCAATATCCGTTGCGAGGGATGTTACTACTTCACCGGCGAGAAGCAGTTTGCCGCTGAAAACAGCGACCAGAGTTCGTGGCAGCAACTGCTGCAGGCGGAAAAAGAGCGAGGCATCACCTTCGCCGTCCTGGCCGGAGCCGAACCGTCGCTGGTGCCGGATCTGTGCGAAATCTGTTATCGGGCAATTCCCCACGGCGCGATCGCCACCAACGGGCTGAAACTGATTCCGCGGCAGATCGATTACCGGATTCATATCTCGGTCTGGGGCAACGATCAGACCAGCCTGGCCATCCGCAAGGCCCCGAACATGCTGGCTCGGCAGATGGCCAACTATCACGATGATCCCCGGGCGGTCTGGGTCTACACCTTCACTCCGGACAACGTCGCCGAGGCTAAAGAGATCACCGAAATCCTCGCCGATGCCAGGCAGCACATCACTTTCAACATGTTTTCCGCCCCGGTCGGCTATCAGGGCCGCCTTCGCCACAGTGCCGACAGCCTGGCGCGGACACGGGCGATGATGAGCGAACTGCTGAGCGCATACCCGCGGACCGTCCTCTTCTCGCCCTACAATATCGTCGCCCATACCGATACATTGGGGCTGCATGATCTTTTTTCCTGTTCCTATCCCCGGAAAAATGTCTCCACCGATATCGGCCTCGGCAGATCCTTTCGGCAGTATCGCACCGATCTGCAGTGGGATCGCGAGGCAGCCTGCTGCGTACCGGATACCGATTGCGACGATTGCCGGCATTATGCCGCCGGCAGCGCCGTGGTCACCGCCAGAATGTACCGGCATGCCACCGACCCCGTAACATTTTCCGCCTGGCTCGACTATGTCGACACCTATCTCGCCGTCTGGGTGAGAGGATACGATAAAGGGCCGAACCTCTGCAGCACCTTTGTCAGTCCGCCCCCAACCAACTAGTATACTTATGAAAACAGTCAGTTCTCTGCTTGATGCACAGTGGTACGAACGTTATAAAAACATCTCAAGGCTCAACATCCGCAGTTCCATCTATGACGTGACCAACCGCTGCAACCTGCGCTGTAAGGGTTGCTTCTTTTTTTCCTCCGGCGAGCATACGGTGGCCGCCGAGGAAAATGACCTCGTCAAATGGCAGGCCTTTATCGACAGGGAGAAAGCGCGCGGGGTGAACCTGGCCATTCTCATCGGCGGCGAACCGACCCTCTGCCTCGACCGGATCGAAGCTTTCTACCGAAGGTTGCCGACATTCTGCGCCACCAACGGCCTGATCAAGGTTCCCCGGGACCGCTTCCCTGATCTGATGGTGGGCATTTCACTCTGGGGTGATGCCGACGATGAAAAAATCCTGCGCGGCCGCGACACCTTCAAGATTTCCAGCGCCAATTACGCCGGCGACCCCCACGCCTACTACCTCTACACCATTACGCCGAGACAGCTCGGCAAGACGGAAAAGATCATCCGCAAGATCGGCGATGTCGGACTGAAGGTGCACATGCAGCTTCTCTCCAATGACGAGGAAGTCGACGGGTTTTCGTGGAAACCCGAAGAACTGGTGGCGGTGCGGGCGGAGATGGACAGCATGCTCGACCGCTACCCGCAGACGGTGATCTCTTCGAAGTACTACCACGAGGTCATCACCACCGGCAAGATGCTCGGCCGGTCGTTCGGCTGGATGGAATGTCCTTCGGTCACCGAACCCATCGACAACCGCGACCCCCAGCCGAAAAGATTGATCGGATTCATCCGTTGGTCCTCCGAACTGCAGGCCATGCACCGCTGCTGCACCTCGGAGACCCGGGACTGTTCCACCTGCAAGGACGGAGCCGCCCACATGAGCTGGGTCATGGTTAACAAGAGGGCTCATATCACAACGACCAAGGATCTTCAGAACTGGATCGAGGTCTACGAAATGTTCGCCAAACTGTATCAGTTCATCCCCTGGTAAGTCTATGGGAGTAAAAGATGCCGTCATTGTCGGCTACGATGCCATTTCACCACTCGGCAGTGACCTGCCGACGCAGTGGCAAAAGGCCCTCGCCGGCCAAAGCGGCATCGGCCCCTTAACACGCTTCCCTCTCCCCCACGGTTTTCCGGTCCACATTGCCGGCCAGGTGCCGGACATCGACCATGAAAACTACCCGTTTCTCTCCGCCCGGCAGCAGGCGGCCTGGAGTTCTCCCGTCTTCAAATACTCGATGCTCACAGTAGCCCGGGCCCTTGAACGGAGCCGGCTTTCGATCACCCCTGAAATTGCCCGCCGCACCGCGGTAACCTACAGCTCGGCGATCGGCGGACTGGATGCGGTGCTCAGCGCCGACCGACGGCTGCAGGCCGAGAACCGACTGCCGGTTCCCTACACCAACCCCAACTCCTGCATCAATATGATCGGCGGCAAGATCGCCATTGAAACCGGGGCTAAAGGACCGATTACATCGACCATCACCGCCTGTGCCACCGGCCTCACCTCGATGCTCATCGGGTCGATGTTTCTCGCCCAGAACCGCGCCGATGTGGTGATCTGCGGGGCGGTGGATTTCGCCCTGGTCGAACCGATAGTCGCCGGGTTTTATACGATGAACGGCGTCTATTCCCCGAAGGAGGGGCGGGAAAAGGATTCTCCGGCCCTGGCCAGCCGGCCATTTTCCGCGGATCGCCGCGGCTTTGTCATCTCGGAAGGGGCAGGGGCGGTGATCCTTACCACCAGGGAGTTTGCCGAGGCGCATGGGCTGCATTACCCCATCGAACTGGCCGGCTGGGGCATGACCTCCGATGCCCATCATTTCGTCGCTCCCTATTTCGACACGATCCGACAGTGCATGGCCGATGCCCTGGCCGATGCCTCGCTGCAGCCCGCCGACATCGCCGCGATCAACGCCCATGCCGCCTCCACCAAGGTCGGCGACAAGATCGAATATGAAGCGATAAAGGCGGTTTTTGGCGACCGCCGGCCACCGGTCAGTGCCAATAAATCCCTGATCGGTCATGCCATGGGCGCCTCCAGCGTTATCGAAACCATCTTTGCCCTGCAGGGGATGGAGGAAAATCTGCTCCCACCGACCATCAACCACAGTCCTGACCCGGAAATCGACATCGATTGTGTGGCCGAGGGAAAACGGGCGCTGGCCCAGGAATTTGTTCTGAAAAATTCCTTCGGTTTTGGCGGCTGTAATGCCTGTGCCGTTTTCAGAAAATCACGTTGACAATCAGTTATGAAGGCACCGAAAAACAGAAGGGTTTATGTGGTCGGCTATGATGCCGCAACCTCACTCGGCAACACCTTTGCCAAGACCTGGCAGGGAGCGGTGGCTGGCCTGGCCGGTTTTCGCCGGCTCACCCGCTGCCAGTCGACCAGCCGCAGCAATGTGGTGGGAGAGATACCGGACTGGGATCCGAATCAGTTCCCCTATGTTGACCGCAAGGAGGCGTCTCTCTGGAACGCTGCCTATGTCTTTCTCACCATGGAGGTTTGCCGGCGGGCTCTGGTCCATGCCGGACTTGAGATCAATGGCGAGACCGGGCCGAGAACCGGCTGCCTGATCGGCTCGGCCCTGAACGGCACCGATTCGTACCGGATCGCCATGGACAACTATGTCAACAGCGGTCCGCTCAAGGTCAGCCCGTATCTCCTGCCCAATGTCTGCGCCAACCTGCCGGCCGGCAAGGCCGGCATGCTGCTGGGATTCACCGGACCCATTTTTTCTCCCCAGGGGGCCTGCGCCTCGGGCAATCACGCCATCGGCATCGGCGCCCGGATGATTCGCGACGGGGATTGCGATTTCGTCCTCGCCGGCGGCGTCGAAACCTGCCTCGTCCCCGAGATCATCCAGGGCTTTGCCAACATGCTGGCGACCATTAAGGTCGGCCCGAAGGACCGGGCGGACGTCGACCCCACCCAGGCCTCCCGGCCGTTCAGTCTCGATCGCAAGGGTTTTGTGCTGGCGGAAGGCGCCGGGGTGCTGGTCCTGGCCGCCGACGATGCCGTCCGTTCGCTGGGTCTTCGTCCCAGGGCTGAGATCGCCGGGATCGGCTGGAACTCGGATGCCCACCATTTTACCCGGCCCAACGCGGCGACCATTATCCGCGCCATGCAGGATGCCGTTGGCGATGCCGAGATCGGCCCCGCCGAGATCGGCGCGGTCAATGCCCATGGCACCTCAACTCCCACAGGAGACAGTACGGAAGTCAATTGTCTGCGCACCGTTTTCGGTGATCGCCTGGCAAAAATTCCGGTGTCGGCCAACAAATCCCAGGTTGGCCATTCCCTGGGGGCGTCCGCCGCCATCGAGGCGGCTCTGGCGATTGAGGCCATGACCCAGGGCATCGTCCTGCCGACTGTCAACCATATCGCCGACCCCGACTTCGGCGATCTCGACGTGGTCGCCAATACCGCCCGCCGGCATGCCCACGAATTTGTCCTTTCCAATTCCTTCGGCTTTGGCGGAACCAACTGCTGCATCGTCTTTCGAGGAATGTAATGCGCCCTAAACCCTTTATTCCGAAAATCCTCGATAAACCCGGCTATGTCAGAGACGCGGGCAGCGGCCTGATCTGGCATCGCTGCGAACTCCGTACACTCTATGTCGATACCGACCGCTCCCAGGTAGTCTATCATGCCAACTATTTGAGATATTTTGAGTTCGGCCGGGCATCCCTGATGCGGGAGGCCGCCTATCCTTACAAAAAAATCGAGGAAAGCGGCTATATCTATCCGATTATCAAGACCGAGCTCAACTATTATTCGCCGCTCTTCTATGACGACCTGATGTACATCCATACCCGGCCGGCGCAGATGGAATTGGTCAAACTGCAGTTCGATTACCTGATCACCAGGGCCGACAGCGGCGAGATCTGCTGCACCGGCTATACTCGGCACTGCGCGGTGAACGGCAAGCACATCCCGGTTGAGATTGACGAAAAAACCATCAACCTGTGGCATGCATTTCCCAGGTCATGAACAGCGGTCGTCTTCCCTGTACCCTCACCGTCCAGCCCTGGTTTCAAGATCACGCGGTCGGCGGCAAAATTGTCCTTCCCGCCGTTGAAACCATGCTTTTTCTCGCTGCCAGGTGCCATGCCGCCCATCCTGACATAGATGTCAGGATCATGGAGGAGGTTCGCTTCGGCAAATTTCTTCTGATCCCGCCAGCCGCCGCCTCAGTGGCGGTTCTGGTCGAATGGGCAACGGCCGGCGATGGCCGGGTTCAGGCCAAGCTCCTCAGCCATACGCGGATCGGGACAATGGCCAGAATCAAGGAACACGGCGAGATCTTTTTCCCCCGGGCGACTGCCCCTGGCCAGCCGCCCCCGGACATCGATTTCGTACCTCCCGAAGGTCAGGCAACCGAGGTCGCCGCCGAGCGGTTGTACCGCGACCTGGTGCCCTTCGGGCCAACCTATCGGACGCTCCAGGGTAGCCTGTACCTGGCCGGGCAAAGTGCCTGGGGAGTGCTGCGAGCCCCGGCCCTGCCCCCGTCAGAGTCGATCGAGGCTCTGGTCGGTTCGCCCTTTCCTCTCGACGGTGCCCTGCATGCCGCCTCTGTTCTCGGCCAACAGTCCGTTTCTTTCTTACCTTTTCCGGTCGGTTTTGCCAAACGGATCATTCACCGCCCGACCCGCCCCGGCCAAAACTACCTTACCCGGGTAAC
>JBBRGP010000141.1:0-6889 GCA_038224105.1 Desulfobulbales bacterium
CGGCATCCCTTGATAAATATAGCGCATCTTTAATTCGGCGGACCTCCGAGGTCGTGGCAAGGCGTGCCGCCGAATTAAAGATGCGCTATATTTATCAAGGGATGCCGAGCAAGAGCGAAGCCTTCAAGGAAATCAGCAACAATTCCGGACTCCGCCCCTTCCAGATCGCCTACATGGGTGACGACTGGCTCGATCTCGTCCTTCTCCAACAGGTTGGCCTGGCCATCGCCCCGGCCAACGGTGTTCGAGAAGTTAAGGATATTGCCCATTTTGTCACCGTCCGGGCAGGGGGGGAGGGAGCCGTTCGCGATGCCTGCGACCTTCTTCTTGAGGCCCAGAATCTGGTCGCGGGACTGCTGCAGAAATACCGGAACCGATGAAACTTCACCGCAATACTGTCTGGCTCATTCCGCTGCTGTTCATTGTCACTTTTCCCCTCTGGAGTATTCCGGTCGGCGATTTCCTCACCCCGCGTGGTGGTATTTCCCCCAACCTGAACCAGGAAACGGTTGACAACCAAAACTTCAACATGCAGACGATAAGAATACTGCAAAACCAAAAAGGTAAAGATACGGCAGTGATTCATGCAGACAAGGCGCGAACCGACCCGAACGACCTGGATGTTATCATCATGGAAAAGGTCAATGCCGAGATCTTCGATGACGGCGGCAATATCACCCATATCACCTCACAGAGCGGTGAGTATAAAATGGCGGCCAAAACGCTGACCCTGATCAAGGATGTGGTGGTCGATAAAACCCATGACAAACAGTTCCTGTACACCGACCTGCTCCTTTACAACAGCGAAAAACGTACCATCAACTGCCCGGGTAAGACCAGATTGAAAAGCGAAGATGCCGATATCGACGGAGGAAGCCTCGATTATGACATCAACAACCAAACCTATGTGATTGGTAACAGGGTCAAATGCCTGATCAAAGGTTTCATCAAACCATGATCCTGGCACACTCCTCCACTTGGAAACAGTCCCCCGCAACACACCAGCGAATATTGACATCCCAGAGCAGCATGCCAAAACTGTTCTTGTGCCTTTTCTGGCTTGCCGGCCGCGGATCATGGCCAATCATCTCCCTGATCAGCTGCAGGAGATTCCGCCCTGTCGCCGCTTGATAGCGGCTACAAAAAGCTTCTGCGTCAACTGTAAAGATGACCTGCACCGCCGGAGGTATGCCATGGGCGTAGCCGCACGATGCCGAGGTCAGGCAATCACTGTAGGGAACATAAGGTTTGATATCGAGAACCGGGGTCTGATCAAGAAAATCCCCGCCGAAGAGTTCCAGAAATATTTTTTTCCTGGCATGTATCACCGTCCCAAGCTGCACCGCCGACATACCCATGTGGTTGGGCCGATGGGGACTGCGACTGGCGAACACCCCCACCCTCTTGCGCCCCCCGAGCCACGGCGGACGAACAGTCGGTTTCCAGCCTTCGGCAACGGTCTGATGGAAGAGAAAATGGACCCAGATGTGGGAAAATTGCTCCAGACCGCGCACCATCTCGTCGCGGTTGTAGGGTGGCAAGAGTTCCAGCTGAGCGGTGGCGGCCCGGACCATCCCGGGTTGCCGTGGAATACCGAACTTCTCGGTAAAACAGGAGTGGATCACGCCAATCGGCGTTATTTTCACCTCAAGCTGAGAACCGGTTTTTATTACCACTTTTTTCGACTCCTTCCTTCTCAAAATATTGGGAAGACCGCTGAGACTTGCCCCACCCGCCCATTCATCCGCAACCCTGCCCCTCTCCGCCCGGCCGAAAAAGGGCAAAGGTGCTATTAACTTGCCGGAAGCTATAATCCTGTGGTATTTGTCTTGCAAACGGTTTTTCCACCTCTGCCCTACGCTCGGGTAAGCACCAGCTGCTCACTCTCCCCTCCCGTCCGTATGGATATTCAGGCCCAGTATAAGGATGAAAGACAACCATGAAAATTGGAATTATAGGACTGCCGCAGTCCGGAAAGAAAACCCTGTTTCAGGTGTTGACGGGAAGCCAGTTGCGTGAGCAAGCCGGTCCGGTCAAACCGATACCAGGCACCGCCGAGATCCGTGATCCGCGTTTTGACAAACTGGTCGCGATGTACCAGCCAAATAAGAATGTCAGGGCACGGATCGACCTCGTGCTGCTGCCGAAGATGGAGCAGGAAAATATCGCCAAAGGCGATATTTTCAAGGAAATCGCCGACGTTGACGCCCTTTGCCATGTGGTCCGCGCTTTCCAAGATGATTCGATCTACCACGCCAACGGTTCCGTTGATCCGGTAAGAGATGCGGAAATGGTCAATGGCGAGCTGCTCATGCACGACCAGATCTTTGCCGAAAAACGCATTGAACGTATCGAACTCGCCCTGAAAAAAATCAAAGACGAGAAACAGCAGAAAGAACTGGAGTTGATGCGAAGGATCCAGGAGCACCTGGAGGAAGAAAAACCGCTCCGTCTCCTGGAACTAAGCGACGAGGAAGAGTTCCTCATCCGCAGTTATCCGTTCATTACCAGAAAAGAGCTGATTCTCGCCTTCAATGTCTCGGAAGAGCAGCTGGGGGACAACATGCTGCTGCTGACCATGGCGGAGAAATGCCGCGCCGAAAAAATGGAGGCGATGGTCGTTTCCGCTCAGGTCGAATCGGAGATCGTTCTCCTTGATACCGAAGAGGAGAAAGCTGAATTTCTTCGGGACCTGGGCATCGCGGAACCGGCCCTGGGAACCATGACCAGACTGTGCCTCAAGGCACTTGGCTTGATCTCCTTTTTCACCGTCGGCAAGGATGAGGTGAGACAATGGCTGGTCCGAAATGCATCTCCGGCTCCGGTCGCGGCAGGGGCGATCCACTCCGACCTGCAGCGCGGTTTCATCAGGGCCGAGGTGATAAAATATGAGGAACTCCTCGAGTACGGCAGCGAGGCCGAATTGAAAAAGGCCGGAAAAATGTATCTGCAGGGCAAAGAATACATCGTCTGTGACGGTGATATTCTCAACATCCGCTTCAAGGTGTGAAGAGGTTCCAATCAGGAACCAATCCCGCCGAGCCAAAGAGGTTCAGCGGGGCTGACTATTCAGATCGATAAACTTGGGGTCATCGGCAAGGGGAACAACCTGCCAGGCCCCGCCCTGATGATCAAAGTCGGCGATTTTTTCAATATCCATTTTCAGATATTTCCCCCGGCCCTCGACCGCCACCTGACCATCGGCGAGGAGAATTTCCCCTTCTCCCTGAAAAGAGCGTTTACCCTCTTCGACAATCCTCGCCAAGACTCTAATCTCTGTCTCAATCGGAACCGGTTTACGCAGTTTCATTGAAAAATCGACCGTTACTCCCCAGATATTGTCGCTGCGGGTCAGCATTATCGCCCGACCGATCGTCTCATCGAGGATGGTCGCGGCGATGCCGCCGTGCAACCGGCCCGGATAGCCCTGATGCTCCGCCGCCGGTTGGAAGATCGCCAGCAGTTGACCATCCTCAAGTTCATAAAACCTGCCCTTCAGCCCAAAGGTGTTGTCGATCCCGCAGACAAAGCACATTTTCGAATTTGGTTGTTTTTTGGTGACGTTTAGGCGCATTTTTCTACCTCAAGACTTCCTTCGGATGGCCGGCCTCGCCTCCTGCTCCAGTCTGGGCTGTGAACCCTGCTGGCCACGGACGGGCCCGTAACATTTACCGTTCGCAGTGGGGACGCGGCAGAGCCGGTGGTCCCTTGACCAGCATCTCGGCAATGGTGATCCTCAGTCTGGGCAAGAGATGGCGCTTGCCCTCCAGAAGATCGTTTTCCAACACTGCCAACTTGTGGAACAGCGGGGTTCGCACCACGGCCGGAGGCTGCTGCCCCGGATAACGGGTCTCGACAATTTCCTGACAACGAAAACAGCCGGGAAAGCGCATTTCCCGACCATCCGGTCTGGTCATTGTTGCCGGAACCCCGTGGGTTCGACAAACCAGCAGTCGATGATCATAGAGCATGCAGAGCCCGTCCTCATTCAGCGGACACATCTCCTGCGGCCTCTCGCCCATCGCCATGGCCTGGTCGCACCGGGCCAACCAGCTTTTGCAGCGCCCCGTGAGCTCCTCTCGTCGCGCCGCATCGAGCTGTCTGAACCCGATCCAGAGATAGGCCCATTCGGCATAGGTGTGGTGCAGAAAATAGGAGTCACAACAGTTATCGGGGCATCCGCGGCAGGAGAAATCCAACTCCTTTGCCACCCTCTCGTACTCATCTTGCAGCTGACGATAGATTGCCGCCAGTTCCCTGCCCAGAATTTCCGGCAGCACTACTTCTTTCAAATCGTTTCCTCGCTCAAGCATTGAACCCGATATATCTGAACATCGAGCAGTTTTTCCTGCCAGGCCCGTTGCGGTAAGCCGGCCTTCAGGCACAGCTGGTCAAGAAACTGCTCCGGCGTCGGGATTTGCTGCCACACCTGAGGGAGGAAAGTGGCGCTCCGCCGGCCATCGCCCAGTATTACCCCGTCAATCCCCGGTCGGAGTTTGGTTGGCAGGTCTGCCGGTTTTTCGTATTCGAGTGCTTCCGGGAAGGACAGAACGGAGATGTCGAGATGCACCCGCTCCAGTTCAGCTTCCGACAGGGGGGGGAAGCGCTGGTCATGGAAGGCCGCATTGATGGTGTTGTTACGGACCGCCACCCAGAGTGGCCCGACCGGCTCGAGATTGCCGATACACCCGCGCAGGTTGCCGGCGATTTTCAAGGTGACGAAGACCGCCGCCTCGCGGAGAAAGGCCGGGGCATCAGGTTTTGGGGGTAACTCCCCCCCCTTCAGCCGCCGTCGCAGCACAGCCCTCGCCAACGCCAGTAAAACCCTGCCCTGTTCGTCCGTCAACCGTTCGCCCATGGTTACCACTCTACCCCCAACATCATACAGTTTATGCCGCTGCCGATCCCGAGGAGGGCTCCCTTCTGACCGCGATGAAAAACACCCTCATCCATCGCCATGGCCATGGTAATCGGCGCCGAAACGGACCCTACGTTACCAAGAATCGCCAGCGTCTCAAAGTTCTTCTCCAGCGGCAGTCCCAGTCGTTCAAAAAGCAGTCTCGCATGGGCCGAGCCCACCTGATGACAAAAAAACCGGTCGATATCGGCGGCCCGCCACCCCGTTTTGGCGGAAAATCCTTGCCAGGTCATCAATGCCGTTTCCACGCCCCGATGCAGCAGTTCTTCGGAATGGGTGGCCATGAGGGTGGTGTTGCCACCCCGCTGCCCGCCGTGGCAGAGGTCGGAGTACACGGTGTTGGCCCGCCATGTGCCATGGACCAGCCGCGGTTTGTCCTCTTCCTTGCCGGCCCGCCGCATATAGAGGGCTACCGCTCCCGAACCTATGGTGAGCGAGGCGAATGCCGGTTTAATGCTCTTCCGGTTCAATGACTGGTCTTTTTCGAGGATGCTAAGGGTGGATTCAAGCAATTCTTCGGCGGTCTCGCCAGAGACGATGAGACCGTTGGCAACCTGCCCGAGTTCGATCATATTGGCAAGCATGACCATGCCGTCGAGAAACCCGAGACAAGCGTTGGAGATATCAAAAACCAGGGCGGTGGCAGAGAGCTTCAGGTTGTCATGGACGAAAGATGCGGTTGCCGGCTCCATCATGTCCCTGGACACCGAGGTAAAAATCAAACACTCGATCTCCTGTGGGTCAAGTTCGGCTTTTGCGAGCACTCGTTTCCCGGCCAGGGTAGCTGCCTCGCTTGGTCTCGTCCCCTTGGGCCAGAGACGCCTTTCTCTGATCCCGCTCATCAACTCCAGCCTCCCGGCAGGAAGACGCAATTTCTTGTAGAGAGGGGACAATCTCTCCTCGATCTGTTCCGAAGTCATGATCCTCGACGGTAACTCATAGTCGATGGTGTCGAGACAAACCTGTGAATAATGTATCATATCAATGAAAAATCCGCACAATTCCGGAAATTCTGGTGGAAATGGATTTCCCGCTTTTTGTTGAAGGTGTCAACCGGACCGACCCCCGCCAGGCACCCTTACACCGTTTCACACACATCCAGTTGTTTCAGGATTTTTTCTCTGGTCACCGGACGCTCCAGATACCCATCGAACCCGAATCCCTGCAAATGGTCATAACCGTTTTCCTCACCCACTCCGACGATCAAGGCCCGCTGTCCCGAATATTCTTCAAGCTGTCTGAGCAGTTTCACTGCCTTCAGACTTTCCAGTTGCGGTGCTGATACATCCAGGACAATAAGATCAAAACGGGAAAGCGAGGCCTCATACATCGCCGATCTCCTCGTCTCAGCGAGGGTGACCTGCCATCCGCTCTCGATAAGGGTGTGGACGAGGATGTTTTGACTGGCCTGATGGCCGTCCACCACCAGCGCCCTCTTGGTGAGAAATTTCGTCAGGACTTCGATCAGCTGATTTTTCTCCAAGGGTTTTGGCAGGTAGTCGTCCATGCCGGCCTGAAGACATTTTTCCCGATCCCCCGGCATGGCCTGCGCGGTCAGGGCGACGATGTGCAGATGGCCACCCATTTTCCGCTCATGTCTTCTGATGGCACGAGTTGCCTCCAGGCCATCCCCGCCCTCCATCTGCACATCCATGAGAACCAGTTGGTATGCCCCGCTGCACGCCTCCTTAACCGCCTGCCGGCCGTTATCCACCGAAGTGACATCGATGCCGAGTTGGTTGAGGATGGTCTCGATGAGAACCCGGTTGATAAGCTCATCCTCGGCGAGGAGAACCTTAGCGCCGCGGAGGACGTAGGTGAGGTTCTCGGCAATGTTTTCCAGGGTGGTATGAGCCTTTTCTTCAAGACTCAGGATGTCGGAGACTTCCTTGAACGGCAGAACAAACCAGAACGTCGATCCCTTTGATCCACTGGTTACGCCGATCTCCCCGCCCATCAGCTTGACCAGCT
>JBBRGP010000142.1:0-6843 GCA_038224105.1 Desulfobulbales bacterium
TGGGCTTCATAGGAACGGGGTCCGGTATCGCAGAGAAGAAAGAACGGTTCCTCGGCGGGAATCTCGGTAAATCTTTGACGCAGCTGCTCCTGGGGAATATTGAGCCAGCGGCTGCCGTATTTGTCCTTGAAAGGCGCTGCCTCCTTTTCGCCCCTGATGTCGAGGATTCTCGTGTTTTTATGGGCAAACTCGTAGAGAAAATCGCCGGCATCGACCGGTCGATTGGAGCCGGCGAGGATATTATCGAGGGCATTGCCGGCATTATTGATGACATCCATCGCCGAGGCAAAGGGTGGGGCATAGCCGGTCTCGAGGCTGCAGACCTCGTCGACGTCCAGACCATGCTGGAGCAGGACGGCAATGGTATCAACCCGGGCTTTAACCGCGTCGCCGTTTTTCCCCGCCGCCTCGACGCCCAGTATTTTGCGTGACCGGCGATCGGCGATCAGGGCAATATAGAGAAGTTCCGAACTCGGGTAAAAGTGGGCATGATCGGCCTGGGACACCACTCCGTACACCGGATCAAAACCGGTCGCCTTGGCCTGCCGGTAGGTGAGACCGGCCTTGCCGATTCCCAGTTCAAAGAGTTTCAGGCAGAAGGTGCCGACCGTGCCCTTGAAGTGGCTCTGGCCGCCGCTGATATTGGTGGCGATGATCCGCCCCTGGCGATTGGCGAGCGAACCCAGGGCCATGACCATATTCTCACCACTGATCAGATTGCGCAGCTCGACGCAATCGCCGCCGGCATAGATATCCGGATCGCTGGTGCGCAGTCGCCGGTCGACGCTGATCCCACCGGACATCCCCACCGCCAGGCCGGCCTCCCTGGCGAGGATGGTATTTGGCCTGACACCCGCGGCAAGCACCACAATATCGACCTCGAGCAACTCCCTCGAGGTCTTTACCACCAGCCTTCCGCTAGCCGGGTTCTCGGAGATTTCCATAACCTTCGTCTCAAGGAGGAGTTCCACCCCGTGCCGTTCGAGTTCGCCCGCCGCCACCCTGGCGATACATTTGCCGAGCAGGGTGGGCAAGACTTGATCCTCCATTTCGACCAACGTCGTCTCGATTCCCCATAAATCGGTCAGCGCCTCGGTAATCTCCAGGCCGATGGCGCCTGCCCCGATGACCACCGCTTTTCCGACCTTGCCCGTGGCCATCAATTTCTTCAGCAATTCGGCATCGTGCAGATCGGATACGGTGAAGACCCGGGGAAGGTTGGCACCGGGAAAAGGCGGCCGGACGGCGCTGGCACCAGTCGCCAGAACCAGTTTGTCATAGTCGAGGTACTCCTCCTCGCCGGTCTCCAGATGGCAGACCTTCACCTGCTTCCGCCGCCGCCGGATTTCCTTGGCCTCTACCCGGGTGAGTACCCTTATCCCTTTGCAGTTGTTGAAAAAGGCTGGATCGCGGATGGCATGCGAAGTGGTTTTATACAGATCCTCGATATCGTTGATATCGCCGCCGACATAGTACGGAATGCCGCAGCCGCCGTAAGAGATGATATGGTCTTTGTCGATGAGGGTGATGTCGGCTTGGGGATCAAGCCTCCTGAGTCTGCAAGCAACCTTTGGGCCAAGCGCCACCGCACCGATAATCACCACTTTTTTCCCCATGACACCCTCATGTACCTGCTGATTTTAACGACCGGACAACCTCCTGTTACCGACATCCCCAATCATTGTAATAGTTTTTATAAAACAGACAATACCACAATGTGAGCGTTTACACACATTCCCGGCCAACTGGCGTGCCCTGACCACGTCTTTGACGAAACCCACGGTGCTGCACTTTTCTTTGCCCAGGCGGTCAGGGAAGCGGTGAGTCTCGGCAAAGAAATCATCTTCTATAAGGAGGTCCACACCCCCGAAGGGAAGAATGCCCTGGCCGGCCACACCGCCTCCATCGCCGGCGATTATATGGTCTGCGAACCGTGTATCGTCCACACCCTGCCGGAGGAGATGAGCCTCGAGGATCGCTGCGGTCATAAGCAGTACCACAAAAAAGCATTGGCTGACATCGTCCTGCAGCGCGATGCACAATTGGAATAACCACCGGCCTCAGACTTCCCTCCCCGTCATCACCCTGCCGTTGCCGGTGGAGGCCGAGGTCACACCGTCGTTGTTCCCGTGGCACCTCTCCTTCGCTCCCTGAACCGACGCCGCCACCTAATATAAACCTACACCATTTCATAGTATTACAGCGATACCATAGTGGACCTTGGTCACTCCCCCGACAGCCTCGATGCACTTCAGGACGAGGGAGCGGCCGGACCGGCGCCGCCCAGCGGCCCCAGATCGACAGAAGCACCACTGGAATACTTCGCACACTTTGCACCTATCCATCGCTTTAACTTTTTCGACGACCCGTCTCCCTCCATCTCGCCAATACCAGGGGCTGCTATTCATTTGTAATAATAAATAATTTTTCAAATGCATTTGCGCTAAAACCATTTGATAATCGAGTCGACTTATGGTACGAATTCGTGCTGTTGAGTCACTGCAGAGCGGCCGCTACTCGGGCCGGACCAGGAACTTTTTCAGTCTACTGGAGATTTTTTTATGATTCAGCCTGCTTGCCCCACCTCCCTCTATCGCAATCATGGCCGGTTCCGGTCTCGTAATCTATTGGTAGCACCTGCTGCCAACCTGCTTCACAACGTACTGTAGACGTCGCAACCCTTTAAACCGGCTCATCCCGAGCCTCAATCCAACAAAGGAGTGTACAATGGTTTTAGATCCTACCAAACATGCGGACTGGGAAATTGCACAAGATGCGGAAAAAACGATGCTGACGATCTATGAGATCGGCGAGAAGCTCGGATTGACCAAGGAAGAACTTCTTCCCCAGGGTCACTATATTGCCAAGATTGATTTTCAGAAGGTGCTTAAGCGGTTAAAAGATAAGCCAAACGGCAAATATATCGATGTCACGGCGATCACCCCGACTCCGCTCGGCGAGGGCAAATCCACCTCTTCCATGGGTCTTGTCCAGGGCCTCGGTAAAATTGGTAAAAGTGTCTGTGCTGCGGTTCGCCAACCGTCCGGCGGCCCGACCATGAACATCAAGGGATCGGCGGCCGGCGGTGGTCTTGCCCAGTGCATCCCGCTGACCCCCTTCTCTCTCGGCTTCACCGGCGACATCAACGCCATCATGAACGCCCACAACCTGGCGATGGTTGCGTTGACCTCCCGCATGCAGCATGAAAGAAATTACAATGACGAGCAGTTGGAAAGGCTTTCCGGCATGAAGCGGCTGGACATCGACCCGACCAACGTGGCCATGGGCTGGATCATGGATTTCTGCTGTCAGGCTCTCCGTAACATCATTATCGGTATTGACGGGGTTAACGGCAAGACCGACGGTTTTATGATGAAATCGAAGTTCGGTATCGCCGTCTCCTCGGAAGTTATGGCCATCCTCGCCATGGCCACCGACCTGAAAGACATGCGCGAAAGAATGGGTAAGATCGTCGTTGCCTACTCGAAGACCGGCAAAGCCATCACCACCGAAGACCTGCAGGTTGCCGGGGCGATGACCGCGTGGATGGTTGATGCCCTCAACCCATCCCTCATGCAGACCCTCGAAGGCCAGCCGGTTATCGTTCATGCCGGACCGTTTGCCAATATCGCCATCGGCCAGAGCTCGATCATTGCCGACCGTATCGGCCTGAAACTTGCCGACTACCATGTCACCGAGTCAGGTTTTGGTGCCGATATCGGGTTCGAGAAATTCTGGAATCTGAAGTGCCGTTATTCCGGTCTCATCCCCAATTGCGTGGTTATCGTCGCCACCATCAGGGCCCTCAAATGCCACGGCGGCGCGCCCGTTCCGGTCCCCGGCAAGGCAATGCCGGTCGAATATAAGACCGAAAACGTTGACTGGGTAGCCAAAGGCTGCGGCAACCTCATTCACCATATCAGAAACGTCCGTAAGGCTGGAATTCCTTCGGTTGTCTGCATCAACGCCTTCTACACCGACACCGATGCGGAAATTGCCAAGGTTCGTGAACTGTGCGAAGCAGAGGGCTCCCGCGTGGCCCTGTCCAGACATTGGGAAAAGGGCGGCGATGGCGCCATCGAATTTGCCAAGACCGTTGTCGAGGCCTGCGAAGAAAAATCCAATTTCAAGCTCCTTTATAGTCTTGATATGCCGATTAAAGAGAGAATTGAACTGATCGCCAAGGAAGTATACGGCGCTGATGGTGTTGACTATTCTGCCGAGGCCAACAAGGCCATCGCCAAGATCCAGGCCGATCCGAAGCTCGCCGGACTGGGTATGTGCATGGTAAAAACCCACCTGTCGCTGTCCGACAATCCGTCCCTGAAGGGCGTACCCAAGGGCTGGCGGTTGACCATCCGGGAAGTTCTTACCTATGGCGGTGCCGGTTTTATCGTGCCCGTGGCCGGGGCAATCAGCCTTATGCCCGGAACCAGTTCCAACCCGGCATTCAAGCGGGTTGACGTCAACCTGGAAACCGGCAAGGTCGAGGGCGTTTTCTAGGAATCGCCGCGATGCCCAGGGGAGAATGGCCTGACCGTTCTCCCCTGCCCCATGCCCACCGAGGGAAGTCCTTGACCGCACGCACTTGACATTTTTACAAAGGAGCCTGAGCACAATGACAGCTGAAATAATTAGTGGTACCAAGATTAGAGAAGAAATTCTGGCTGAACTGAAGCTGGAAGTCGAACAAATGAAAGCCAAGACCGGCAAAGTTCCCGGTCTTGTCACCATCCTCGTCGGCAACAGTCCGGCGTCCATCAGCTATGTTACTCTGAAGGTGAAGACCGCCATCGGCCTCGGATTCAACGAGATCCAGGACGACCAGCCGGAAACCATTTCCGAGGCCGATCTGCTGGCCCTGATCGAGAAATACAATAACGATCCGGCGATCCATGGTATCCTGGTGCAGTTGCCGCTGCCGAAACATATCGATGACAAAAAGGTGCTCAACGCCATCAATCCCGATAAGGATGTCGATGCCTTCCATCCCGTCAACGTCGGACGTTTGATGATCGGTGGCGATGAAGTCCGCTTCCTGCCCTGCACCCCTGCCGGTATTCAGGAACTGATCATTCGCTCCGGCACCGAAACCTCGGGCGCGGAAGTGGTAGTCGTCGGTCGCTCCAATATCGTCGGCAAACCGATTGCCATAATGATGGCCCAGAAGGGCAAGGGCGCCAACAGTACGGTAACCATCGTTCACACCCGCACCAAGGATCTCGCCTCGCACTGTAAACGGGCCGATATTCTCATCGTCGCCGCCGGCGTTCCGGATCTGGTAAAACCGGAGTGGATCAAACCCGGTTCGACGGTTATCGATGTCGGGGTCAACCGCGTTGGCATGAACGAGAAAACCGGCAAGGCCATTCTGAAAGGGGATGTCGACTTTGAGAAAGCCAAGGAAATCGCCGGCAAAATCACCCCGGTTCCGGGTGGGGTCGGACCGATGACCATCACCATGCTGATGAAGAACACCCTCACCTCAGCCAAAAGAAGCCTCGGGCTGTAGATTATCGAGCCCGCGCAAAATCTCCGGCAGGAACAACAAAGGCGGCTGAATCGAGCAATTCGATTCAGCCGCCTTCTTAACTTTGGCCAGGCAACGGCCGGAAAGACCGCCAGCCTGGGATGACCGAAGATTAATGATGATGGTGATGATGGTCGCCGTGGTCGTGGTGGTGATGATCCCCATCTGGCTTCGGGCCACCGGCCTCATGGAGGGCCTTACCCAACTCGGCGTTCACCTGGCCCATCAGCTCAACGGCCAGGGAGATCTGACCCGCGAGGGACGTCTTGCCATCGGCGGTCATGGTCGCACGCCATTTCTCGAACTCCTCGACATGCCCTTTGTTGTGTTCTATCCAGTGCTGCAGCATGACCCGCAGCTTCTCTACGTTATCCATTCGTTCCCCATTGAACCCGGCTGAATTTCGGTTCCAGTTAAGTTGTCCGGTACAGATAGACCTTGCCGCCAGTGAAATCGATGCGTCGAATCGCCACACCCGGCCACGATGCCGTTCCCTCAAAGAGGGTGGTAATCTTCAGTCCGTTGCTTTCGACTTCAAGGCTCGTGACGTTTTCGAGCAGCAACTCCTGCCCCCCGTCTTTTTCCAATATTGCACTTGTCTGACACATGATAATTCTCTTTTTTAGGAGCGGTTCGCTTAAGCGATCACTGGTCGTGGATACAGCCCGGATCTTTCGACTATTTCCGGGACCTTATCCTCCCATTCGATCGCCATAATGTGGAAACCGCTCACACCTTTACACTCCTTTAACCGCTGGATGGACTCAACCGCAATGGTTATTCCTTCCTCGGCCTGTTTTTCCTTCGCAACGCCCGACAGCCTTTTGATCAGCTCCTCGGGGACATCCATGCCGGGGACCGCCCGGGCCATGTACTTCGCCATCCCGACTGACCGCATGGGGGTGATTCCAGCCATGATAAACACCTTCTCGTGCAGGCCACGTTCCACCACGCCTTTCATCCACAATTCAAATTTCTCGAGATTATAGACGCATTGCGTCTGGATAAATTCGGCACCGGCGGCAATTTTTTTGGCCAGGCGCGGCACCCGGATCTTGAAGGGATCGGCAAAGGGATTGGCGGCGGCGCCGACAAACAGGTTCGGCGGAACTTTAATCTCATCGCCGCTGAGAAACTTACCTTCATCCCGCATATGGCGAACGGTCTGAATCAGTTGCATGGAATCAAGATCGAAAACATTCTGGGCCTTTGGGTGATCGCCGAAACTTTGATGGTCCCCGGACAGGCACAACAAGTTGTTGATGCCAAAGGATGCCGCACCGAGAATATCGGCCTGCAGGGCGATCCGGTTC
>JBBRGP010000143.1:0-6778 GCA_038224105.1 Desulfobulbales bacterium
ATCGGGATCGGTGACCACGGCAATGGCGTAGCCTTCACAACCGGGGTATCCGCAGCCACCGCACTGGGCGAGTGGCAGCGACTCGACGACATGCTCGATAAGCGGGTTGACCTCAACCGCAAACTTGTGGGCGGCGAGAGCCAGACCGATACCAAAAAAAAGACCAATACAGCCGAGAAGAACCAAGCCGCCTAATGCCAATTTTACTAATTCCGGATCCATAACTTTTAACTCTCAAATTTTAGAAAATCTGCAGGCCCGAGAAGCCAAGAAAAGCCATGGCAAACTGGCCGGCGACAATAAAGGCGATGGGGAGTCCTTTAAACGATGCCGGTATTTTTGCCAGTTGCATGCGCTCACTGACCGAACTCATCAGATACAGGGCAAGCAGAAAACCGCCGCCGGCCCCAAGGGCCAGCATGAAGGTCTCAAAGATATTGTAATTGTTGTTCGCGAGGATCAGCGGCACGGCGATGATTACACAGTTGGCGATAACCAGAACAAGGTACACCCAGAAGGAATTAAAGAGGACCGGGTTGACCTTCCGGAGAATCGTATCGACGGCCTGGACGGTCAGCGAAACCAGGCCGATGAAGATAACGATCTGCAGGAAATTGAGATTGAACGGGATCAGGATGAACTGATAGAAGAACCAGCTCATCAGCGCCGAGGCCACCATGACCAGGGTAAAGACCACGCCCATGCCTTTGGCGGTACTCTTTTTCTTGGAGGTGCCAAAAAAGACGCACAGACCGAGGTACTTGGTGAAAACGAAGTTGTTGATGAGCAGCGCCGAGATGAGAATGCCGAAAAGATAACCCAGGTAGGATTTGCTGACCCGGAAAGTGGTCTTGTCGATCCCGGCCAGACCTTTGGCATCGACAACATGGGTCTTTACCGTATTGAGCGGGGCCTTAAAGGCGAGCGTTACGCTTTTGCCATCGCTCGCCAGGGTCGCCGAACTCAGCTCCAGGAGAATATCCGGGTCCGACTCCTCAAAGACTGTATAGTTTTTGATATCTTCAGCGACATCTTTGGCGATGGGGGCTGAAAAAGTGGCGGTTATCTGGTTTTTCCCGGTAAAGGTCTGATCAACGATAAGTCCCTCCGCCTGGGCCAGGAAAGGGGCAAACCAGAGAAGCAATGCCGTCAGGACGATGGATTTTGATTTTGCCGGCATCATCATTTTAACCCTTTTGAACGTTTGTAAAAAATTTCTATCCAATTGAAGAAGGCCATCATCAAACCGACCACGAAAAACCCGGCGCTTGGCAGAATAAAAAAGAGCAGGGGTTTGAAGCCAAGCACATCCATCCCCAAAATTGCCCCCGAACCGAGGAGCTCGCGGACAAAGCCAATGACCATCATCCCGATCATGAAGCCGAGACCCATGCCCAGACCATCCCAGAAAGAATCCTTGACCGGTTCCTTGCAGGCGAACATCTCGAGGCGCATGGTGATGATGGCAAAGGCGACGATGAGTTTCACGAAGATACCCATCTTGGCATACGCCTCCGGAAGATAGGCGGCGAGCACCAGGTCGATGACCGTCACCCAGGTGGCGATGGTCAAGGTATAGGTGGGAATGCGAATTCGCGGATGGATCAGATTCTTAAAGACGGAGATCGTCACACTCGAAAAGACCTGCACGAAAAGGACGGCTATCCCCAGCATGAACCCGTTCATGACCGTGGTGGAGATACCGACGGCGGGACACATGGAGAGCGCCAGTTTGAAAATCGGATTTTCGCTCAGGATGCCTCTCGTTATCAGCTGCATGCTGGATTTATCATTGGCCACGTCGACTTCCTCTCACAAGATTTAAAACGCTACAGCAAGCTGCTGTTCTTTTACGACCTTATCCAAAACCGCTATCCGGTAGGCAAACTTGGTAACAATACCCTGCACCCCGCCAGCCACCGCCTTGGTGGAAATGGTGGCGCCGGTCAGGGCATAGACCGCCTTATCCTTGTACTGCTCGCGGAATTTCAGAATGCCCTCCTCGCCAATCTTGCCGTTCAAGGCCTCGAGATAGTCGGCGGGGATCGGCGCCTTCACCACCTCGATGGTCTTCAGGGCCTCGAACGGTTTACCCTTGAACTGATTCTTGAAGTAGTCCTGATCGATTTCCGCGCCGAGACCGGGATCCTCTTCGTGCTCCAGTACCTCCAGACCGAGGATGGCGAAGGCCGGATCAACCGCCAGCATGACGTTGACGAAGGTCTTGAAGCCCTGGAATTTACCGCTGAGGAGATAGGCGACCCGATGGCCGCTATTGGTGACGACAATGGTCTGGTCGGCAAATTTGACCTCATAGCCCGGTCCGACAACCTTTGTCACCGCCTGGTTGCGGGTTTCCGGCGCAAGGGCGTCGGCTTCGCTGAGCGCAACATTTTGCTGGGCCAGCATGGCGCCGTTCAGGTCGATATTGACGAAGAGAAAGCCTTTCTCGCCGCCGTGCCCTTTCGGGACAAGATAGCCGATCGACTGTTTGCCGCCACCGGTTATGACAAAGCGATAGACCTCATGCAGCGCCATGGTCTCGGGAAATTTAGCCCCCGCTTGGTAACCGAGCAGTTCGTACATGACCTGCTGTTCCTTGACGTGCTCATTATGCTTCTTGGCATTGCTGGTGAAAATGAAGCAGAGCCCCATAACGGTCGCCGCCAGCAGACAGGATACCGTGAGGCGAACAACTATGGTGATGATATTTTTCATTTTGCACCTCCAGCCGGCGGGGCAAAACGTTTCGGTTTGAACCAGCTGTCCAACACGGTACTGAGTGGGTTCATGAGCAGGATGGCATAACAGATACCTTCGGGATAGCCGCCTTTTTGTCTGATCAGGACGGTCATCGCCCCGACACTGATGCCGAAAACAATCTTTGCCGACTTGTTGCTCGGGCTGGTAACATAATCGGTCGCCATATAGAAAGCGCCGAGGATGGCCCCGCCCGACAGGAGGGCGAGCAAGGGGTCGCCGCCAAAATACCCAGCTCCGCCGAAAATCCAGGTCAGCAACCCGATGGTGGTGAGCAGCGAGACCGGAATGTGCCAGGTGATATAGCCGCGGTAGAGGAGATACAGACCACCGAGCAGCAGGAGAAAGCCGGAAGTTTCACCGATGCAGCCGGGACGCCAGCCAAAAAAGAAACTGCCGTAAAGGTTGGTGCCGCTGCCGAAGGTCTGGGTAAAGGCAGCCATTCCGTGTTCTTTCAGGACCGCCAGGGGGGTTGCCGTCGAAACCGCGTCAACCGCGTTACCGAAAAAGGAAAAGATGGCAAAGCCCTCGACCGGCGGCAGCCAGGCCGAGGTCATGGCCACCGGAAAAGAGGCGAGAAGAAAGGCGCGACCGAGCAAGGCGGGATTGAAAAAATTGTAACCAATGCCGCCGAGGAGATGCTTGCCGATATAGATCGCGAATACCGCCGCCAGAATCGGCAGCAGGGGGGAGACCCCGGGCGGAATGACAAAAGCCATGAGCATACCGGTCAAGACCGCGCTGCCGTCCTTGATGGTCACAGTCCGGCCCAATGCTTTCTGGCTGAGCGCTTCGACCGCCACGCAGCTGACCACCGAAACAGCGGTGATCAAAAGCGTTTGTATGCCGAAGATAAATACCGACAGAATCAGCGGCGGCACCAGGCAGGCTACCACGGTCCACATAATTTTTTCGACCGACTCGCTGCTCTTCAGATGCGGTGAAGTGGAAACCTTCCACATCGCCGCCGGTGCAGCTGCCTGATCGTCTAACGCTTGCTCTTTGCTCACGACTCTCCTCAACGCCTCCTCATTGACTTCAAGCCCCTCAACGATGATCAGGGCCAATTTTTAGTTGCTATTGCCGGCGTTTGGCCTTCATCTTGGCCAGGCGGACAAATTGGACCAGTGGCCGTTTAGCCGGACAGACAAAGGCGCAGGAGCCGCACTCGAAACAGTCGAAGACCCCAAACTGCTCGGTATCCTCGGCCCTGTTCGCCTCCACATAGATGCCGATCTCCTTCGGCTCCAATCCCATCGGACAGGCCTCGATGCACCAGCCGCACCGGATACACGGGGAATGCGGCCTGGTATCGACCTCCTCTTCGGTGAGAAACAGCACCGCCGAGGTGGTCTTGGTAACCGGCACCTCCAGGCTTGAAACGGCAAAACCCATCATCGGGCCGCCCAGGACGATCTTCGTCAGGCCCGGCTTCACTCCCCCCAGGTAGTCAACGATATCCTTCAGTTTCGTGCCGACTTTGACTTGGAGATTGGCCGGCCGGGAGATACCCTTGCCGGCGACGGTGATGACCTTCTCGTACAACGGCTTCCGGTAAACGACCGCATCATAAATGGCCTTAGCCGTGGAAACGTTGTGAACTACGACGCCGACCGCCGACGGCAGGGCCATCGCCGGGACCTTCCGCCCGGTCACCGCCTGGATCAGCTGCTTTTCCGAGCCCTGCGGATATTTGACCTGCAGGGTCCGCACCCTGATCGAAACATCGGGGCCGGCGGTCTGTTCGACCGCCTTGGCCATCGCCGAGATTGCATCGGGCTTATTGTTTTCGATGCCGATGTGGCATTCTTTAATCCCGAGAATCTTCAGGATGATTTTCGCGCCTTCAACGATTTCCGCGGAATATTCGAGCATGGCCCGATGATCGGCGGTGATGTAGGGCTCACATTCAGCCCCGTTCAGAACCAGAATATCCACCGGCGAATCGCTCGGCGGCTTCAGCTTCACATGGGTCGGAAAGCCCGCCCCGCCGATGCCGATTATCCCACCGGCGTGCACCCTGGCGAGCAGCTCGGCGGCATCGAGGGGGCGCCAGTCTTCCTTTTTATAGTGGACTGCCGGTGCCTCCCGATCGACCGTCAAGGTGAGGGAGGGGGCGCTGACCCGGACCGGATGGGCCGAGGTACCAAGGTCTTTAACCTTGCCGGCGGCCGGGGCATGGAGGGGGACCCCCAGACCTTTGATGACCTCGCCGATGACAGCACCCTCCGCGACCTCGGCCCGCTTGGCGACCGTCGGGGTGCAGGGCGCACCGATATGCTGGCCGAGGATGATTTCCAGCTCCTCGGGAACCGGCATGATTTCTATGGCCAGCCCCGCCGTCTGCGCCTTCGATTCAGGCGGATGTACCCCGCCTTTGGGAAATGTCAGCAACGATTTCATAAATATCCGCTATGTGTAATAATTGGGTACAATCTGTAGGGTACTTTCGTTGTGGCCGGTGGTCAGTCCGATTAGGACAACCCGCCGTAGTATTTCATGAACTGGGTACGTTCAAAAACCGCGGGCTCGGCAGCCTGATCATAGCTGAGCTTGCCGCGGAAGTCAGCGAGGCGGGCGAAGGACTTGCGGGTCATCCACTGGTCTAAACCGTCGAGCATCGCCGGGATCTGGCCGACCCCGTTTTTATAGAGAGTTGAGACAATCTGGACGGCGGTGGCCCCGGCCAGCAGCTGCTTGACCAGCCCCTCACTGTCATGGATGCCGGTGGAAGCAACCAGATCCTTGTCGATCAGGCCCGACATTAAAGCAATCCACCGCAAAGGACCACAGCTTTCGCCGGGGTTGCTGAGAATATCGGCGGACTTGACGATCATCTTGTCGATATCAATGTCCGGCGAGTAGTAGCGGTTGAACAGGACGAAGCCAGCGACTTTATTGGTCCAGCTCAACCTCTGGATAAGGTTGGCAAGCGCCGCCGAATAGTGGCTCATCTTCAAAGCGATGGGGATGGTCACCAAGGCGCTGACGCTTTCGATGATCTCGAGATATTTTTTCTCATTATCACCACTGGTCATTTTCGGATTGGACGGCAGCAGCGAGATATTGAGCTCAAGGGCATCGGCCCCTTCCCGTTCAACCGATTTGGCAAAGGCCACCCACTCGCTGGCCGATACACAGTTGATGCTGGCGATGACCGGAATGTCGATGGCTTTTTTGGCGGCGGCGATAAGCCTGAGATAATTATCGACCTCGTTGCCTCGGGTGTATTCCCGGATATAATCCGATGCCCCGGGGTAATCGGCATTGTACGTCCGCAGATTGGCTGATAATTCCGCCTGGATCTGCTCCTCGAACAGTGACTTGAGGACAATCGCGCCGGCTTTGTTATCCGCCAGTTCTTTAATCTTGGTAACACTGTTGGTGAAACCGCAACTGCCGACAATAAGCGGATTTCTCAGCTCGAGTCCTAAATATATGGTCGAAAGATCATTCATCTCGTTCGGTGTGTTCTCCATTGATATACACCTGCCGGGCCTTCAATACGGTTTCCGCCGCCCAAGACATGTGTGCGTTTTGTGCATCACAAACAACAAATCACTTGTTCCTTCCCACAACATACAATTTTTAACGAATACAAAATTTTCCCAGAAAATCAATAATATTTTTCTTTCTGTCGTCGATCCGCTTATCTAATTATTTGTTTTTAAAATAATATTTATTTTTAGAGAATCTTCGAACAGTTCTTTTACGAGACCCACGCACCTCCTGTTAAGGGTACGACAATGTGCATATATAGGGCTATGCCCGCCCATAAGCACAAATAATCTGCGCCTTGAGACGAGGACCTTAACTGTTGCATTCCCGGGGATTGGTTCTATTATTATTACAGGATTGACCAACACCCAAGCGCCAAATCACTTTCTCCTACGGAAATACACATGAAGATTACCAACTACAAAGACAGCCCCGGCCACCAGTTTGACAACGAAACGGTCAAAGGCGTCACCGGCCGAGTCGTTATCGGCAAAGCCGACAACGCCGAAAATTTCTGCAT
>JBBRGP010000144.1:0-6747 GCA_038224105.1 Desulfobulbales bacterium
CCTGAAACGATGGGCTGAGGAACGTCAGGAGCTGGTGATTTTCCCTTGAGGTGTAAAGCAGATGAACTCGTATGAAACGCTTCTCTTTCCCGATACCGATATCTTCAACGAAAAACGCTATCCGCTGCTGCTCTTCTTCACCCCACTCCATTTTCTCCAGTTGGTAGAACCCGAAGCCGGCACCAAATCCGCCGTCAATCACGAATCCGACCTCTTCCTGCAGCACGGTTTATGTCAAGCGCATAACCCTGCTCCTCTTGGTGAAAACCGTCAGCAATTTTTGCGCTTGACCGATGATATCAGAAAGCGAAAAGAGCATTATGTCGCCCAACTGAAGGCGATGACCAAAGATTCGAAGACTGCTTCGACGGATACCGGAACCGCCGGTCAGCAACATGGCATTGTCTCTTCTTTGCTCCAGGAATATGGCATAACATACGTAAACACCGAAACAAATCTCGAACTCTGGCAAGCCCGGCTGGTACTTGCCATAGCGGAGATGCTCGATGCTGACGAGGATGCCCTGCGCGAGCAGCTGGCTGAGCAGCTTGCTTTCTATACTGAGGAGGAAATTGCGGCGTTTCGTTTTCTCCAGCAAACACAGGGAACAAAGGAGGAAGACCCCATCGATAATCTCGAAAAGATTGAAGCACGGTTGCAAGAACCGCGACTCAGTGACGCTGTCAAACGGTTTGAAGCCTGGCTGCGTCTCCTGAAAAACCAGGACCTGCCGCCGGTAAAAGTCTGGGTCGCCTCAACCCGTGACAGTGCCGAGCAAATTTTCAACAGGTATGAAGCGATCAGCAGCACCAGCGCCATTCCCGTGCTGAAGCTTGCTTTGCCGGCGTATATCGACGCGAGCCCGAAATACGTGGTGCGACGGATCGAGGAATTCCAGCAGGCGACAACCGCCATTCACCAAGGGTTAGTGGCCGATTTTGAACGAATTGTCAGGACCATCCCGTACCGGCGTGATGCGCACGAGTCACTCCTGCCGTACGGGACCGATTGGGCCGAACAATGGGAAGGAATGCTCGATGGATATTTTCCAGCCGCAAGGGCCGGGAGAAAGGCTATCACCTTCTATCTGCTTCCCGAGCAACCACTCGCCCAAATGCTGTCGCTGCCGGAATCGGCCGGGACCGCTCCTGCTCAGGCCGCTCACGGCTTGCTTGGGGTGCTGGGTCCTTCATAGGCTGGTGTTTCCAAGGGAGAGAGGGAGATGGCGCTGATCTGCGCAAGTTATCTGAAGCTCGAGGAACTGCTGGCGCTGCAGCAGCCGTTGACGGAGAAAGAGTGTCACGATGAGATGCTCTCTCTTTATCGCCATCCACCAGACCTACGAGCTGTGGTTCAAAGAGATGGTCGAGCGAATGACCGGGGATAAATACGGGACCGGCGGCTCGGAGGGGGGTCGGCTACCTTAAATCCACCTTGTTCAAACCCTTTTTTCCCGATCTCTCGGCGATCCGCACGGAGCCGCGGAACTGATGATCGCCGCCGCCGACCTGTACCATGCCCCCAACGCCCTCGCCCTTCTCCCTCAGGCAGACGCGGCTCGCCGAAACCTTCGTCACCGGCGGGGGCTATAAATACTGCCAGCTCGGCGATTCAGCGAACAATGCGGATCTCCTCCTCCAACACGATCCCATAGCGTTGCCAGGCCCTACTCTTTGCCAAGGCGATCAAACCGGTAATGTCGGAAAATGTTGCCTTGTGTCGATTGATAAAGAAATTCGGATGCTTTGCCGAGATCTCGGCGCCGCCGATCCGGGTTCCCTTCAAGGCGAGCCGGTCAAGGACTGCCGCAACCGGTATGACGGGAAACGGGTCGACTTTCACCACATCGGCAAATTCTCGCCCGACCTCTTCGGCGACCGCCGCGAGGGGGATATTCTTGAAGGTACTGCCGGCGCTGGGATATTCGAGAGGATGAAAACGGTGCCGATAGGCGATATGACTCCGCACTGCCGCCCGAACCGCGGCCGCGTCGCCCGGCGTCGCCCGCACCAGAACGTTGGTGATGATTTCGCCGCCAAGCCGTTTGAACACGCTGTCCCGGTAAGAGAACAGGCACTCCTCAGCATTTCGCACGCGCGTTCCGACTGTCCCCGCCGCCCTGTCGCAGGCAAGGCTTGCAACCTCGAGGATGGCGTCCTTTATCTCCTCGCCAAAGCATCCGGCATTGCCGAACACGGCGCCGCCGACCGTTCCCGGCAAGCCGCCGGCCCAGGCAAGATCGGAGAGTCCCCGCGACATAAAATAGGTGCCCGCATCGGCCATCAAGGTTCCCGCGGCAATACGGATGCCGCCCGACTCCCTCCGGATCTCCTTTTTCACATCCTGGAGGATCAGGCCGTCGTACCCCTTTTCCGAAAACAGCATGTTCGTGCCGGCGCCCAGAAACAGAAAGGGTATGTCGCGGTAAAAAGCCCATCGCACCGCCGCTTCAATATCGCGGGCATGCCGCGGCTGGAAAAAATACCGAGCCTTGCCGCCGATCCGGTAATGCATGCGTCGGGCCAGCGATATGTTTCTGCGAATGCGGATGACGAGCATAATTCAGGGACACATAATTCCAGGGACAGTATACCAAATTACAAGCGTCACCGTTTCAATTATCAGCTTTTCTGGTATGTTTTATTGTTTGAATTATATATACTGTCCCTTTTTTAGACCGTCCCCTTTTTAGACCCCGGCCCGGATATGGTGGCAACGGCTCTGCGCCGGGAAAGGGGATCGAACCTTACCTCAGCTGCCACTGAGGATTTCTCTTGCCGAGAAAGGCCGCCACCCCTTCCTTGGCATCATCAGTGGTGCATAACCGGGCAAAGGCCTCGTTCATATACTGAA
This sequence comes from Desulfobulbales bacterium, assembly GCA_038224105.1. Lineage (GTDB taxonomy): Bacteria > Desulfobacterota > Desulfobulbia > Desulfobulbales > Desulfocapsaceae > Desulforhopalus_A. Next base: position 2,854 of record JBBRGP010000144.1, read on the forward strand.
ACTGTTTCTGATAGTCCATGTCCTCGGATTGATAGAAGGCCTTTTTGGCGATCTGCACGGCAAGCGGACTTCGCTGCGCCAGGTCTTCCGCCCATTTCAGCGCTTCTACGTCGAGTTCTTCGTGGGCGACGACCCGATTGACCAGGCCGAGGGCGAGAGCCTCCTGGGCCTTCAGGAGATTGCCGTAGAGCAGCAGCTCCAGGGCCTTCTTGCGCCCGACGCAGCGGGACACCGGCAGAATCGGGCCGACACAGTTGAGGCCGACATTGATGGCGGTAAGACCCATCTTTACCCGTTCCGAGGCGATCACCAGATCGGCCGCCGCCACCAGGCCCATGCCGTTGGCGGTGGCCACCCCCTGCACCTGGGCGATGACCGGTTTTTTCATCGTCGAGATCGCCACCAGGGGATTTTCCATCCACTCGATCCACTCCCGATACTGGGTGGCCGACTTGCCGGCCAGTTCGTTGACATCGATCCCGGCACAGAAGGCCCGTCCGGAACTTTTCAGGAGGATCACCCTGACCTGCTCGTCGGCCTCCATGGCGAGAAGGGCGGCGAGCAGTTCCCCGGCCATCTGGCTGGTAAATGTGTTTAACTGTTCCGGACGGTTGAGGGTTACTATTCCGACGTGTTGCGCGGTCGTTTCGATCAGAACCGTTTCAAACTCCATACGACACCTCCAAGATGCGAATTTTTAAACCAGATCCTTATTGCAAGGTTGAGTCTCTATGCCCATGTGGACGACTGTCCGATAGGATTCTTTGATTTTCTCGTTTTTGTCAAGACCCATGGAAAGGCGGCGATTGGCGGCTGAAGGCTGGAGGTGTCAGGAAGGGCTGCTTGGCCTATACGCTCAGCGGCGGACTCGGGCCGGGCAGGAGCGGTTTTTTTGAAACCGGCCCTGCCCGGCTGCTAACCCGGCTCGCTCCGGGCCTATGCCCTGCCCAGGGCGGCGAGCACTTTATTCGCCGTCAGGGGAAGGGCCCGGATCCGGGCGCCGGTCAGGGTGAAGAGGGCATTGGCCACCGCCGGCGCGACCGGCGGCACGCCGGGCTCGCCGATCCCGCCCGGGGCTTCGGTACTGGGGATGATGTGCACCTCGATCCGCGGGGTTTCATCCAGGCGGAGCAGCGGATAGTCATGGAAATTGCTCTGCTCGATCCGGCCGTCCTTGAGGGTGATCGCCCCGGACAGGGCGGCGGTGAGTCCGAAGATAATTCCCGACTCCATCTGCGCCTCGACGGTATCGGGATTGACGATCCGGCCGCAATCGACGGCGCAGACCACGCGGTGGACCAGGACCTTGCCGGTCGTGCTCACCGACACCTCCGCCACCTGGGCGACGTAGCTGCCAAAGGAGGCGTGGACGGCGAGCCCCAGGGCGTGTCCGGCCGGCAGGGGTCGGCCCCAGTCCGCCTGCCGTGCCGCCACCTCCAGCACCCTGAGGTGGCGAGGATGGCCGGCAAGAAGAGTCCGGCGCAATTCCAGGGGATCCCGGCCGAGGACATTGGCAATTTCGTCGAGAAAACACTCGACGACGAAGGCGGTATGGGAGTGACCGACGGAACGCCACCACTGTACCGGCACCGGCACTTTCGGGCTGTGCAGGTCGACCCACAGATTGGCAAAGGGGTAAGGGGTATCTGCCGCCCCTTCCACCGAGGTCTCATCAATCCCGTCCTTGATCGTCCCTTCGAAGGCGGTGCCGGCCATGATCGATTGCCCGACGATGGTATGCTGCCAGCCGATCACCGTGCCGTCGCCGGCGAGGCCGGCGATGATCCGGTCGTACCAGAAGGGGCGGTAATAGCCGGCGCGCATGTCATCCTCGCGGGTGCGGATGACCTTGACCGGCGTGCCCGGCGTGCCCGGCGTGCCGAGGGCCATAGCCACCTGCACCGCCTCGACCACGAAGTCTGAGGCCGGATTGGCACGGCGGCCGAATCCGCCGCCGAGGTAGGCGGTGTGGATCTGCACCTTTTCCGGGGGCAGGCCGCAGGCCCGGGCCGCCGCGTCGCGGTCGATGGTCTGCATCTGGGTGCCGGTATAGATGTCGCAGCCGTCGGCGCGCAGGTCAACGCAGCAGTTGAGCGGCTCCATCGGTGCATGGGCGAGATAGGGCACCTCGTATTCCGCCTCCAGGAGGCGAACCGCCTTGGCTAAAGCCGCCGGAACGTCCCCCTCCCGCCGGGCGGGAATTCCCGGGGTGCGGGCCAGGGCGGCATACTGCCCGCGTATCTCCTCGGTCGACAACCTCGCCCCCGGTCCTTCGTCCCAGGAGAGCTTCAAGGCCTTGGACCCCTGGAGGGCCGGCCAGTAGCCGTCGGCGACCACCGCCACGCCGGCGGGAATCGCCACCACCGCCTTCACCCCGGGAACCGCCTTGGCTTTGTCGGCGTCCATCTCCTTGAGGACGGCCCCAAACACCGGCGGCCTGGCGATGACCGCAACCAGCATCCCCGGCATCTGCACATCGATCCCGAAAACCGCGGTGCCGTTGACCTTGATCGGGCTGTCAAGGCGGCGGATCGGATGACCGATGAGGGTATAGCCGGCCGGGTCCTTCAGCTTGACCTGGACGGGAATCGGCAGCCCCGCGGCTTTGGCCGCCAGCTTACCGTAATCGAGCCGCCTGCCGTCGGGATGAACCACCTGGCCTTTTTCGGTCCGACATACGGCGGGATCGGCCTGCCAGCTCCGCGCCGCCGCCATAACCAGCATGGCCCGGGCCGTAGCCCCAGCCAGGGCCAGCCGCGACCATTCGGTCCGGACGCTGGTGCTGCCGCCGGTTACCTGGCTGCCGAATTCGGTGTGGTTATAAGCCGGATCGACATGGGCCGCCAGCACCCGCACCCGCCGCCAGTCGCAGTCCAGCTCCTCGGCGACGATCATCGACAGCGAGGTAAAGATCCCCTGGCCCATCTCCGATTTATTGTTGATGAGGGTCACCATCCCGTTGGTATCGACGCGCAAAAAAGCATTCGGGGCCAGGGGACCGGCAGGGCCGGCGGCTTCGAGCTGGTCAGGCAGGGAAAAATAGCAGGCCAGCATCAGCCCGCCGCCGACCGCCAACCCGGTTTTCAGGAGATCGCGACGGTTCACTTTGACGATCCCGTTCATTTGCCACCTCCTTTCGCCTTGGCCGCGGCCTGATGAACCGCCTTGCGGATCCGGGGATAGGTCCCGCAGCGACAGAGGTTGCCGCCCAGTTCGGCATCGATCTCGGCGTCGGTGGGCTGCGGTTTGCCGTGCAGCAGGGCGGCCGCCCCCATGATCTGCCCCGGCTGGCAGTACCCGCACTGGGAGACTTCCTGATCGAGCCATGCCTGCTTGACCGGGTGGTTTGCCGGCAGCCCTTCGATGGTGGTGATTTCCGCCCCCTTCACCTCCGACACCGCCGTGACGCAGGAGCGGGTCGGTTCTCCGCCGACATGGACGGTGCAGGCGCCGCACAACCCTTCTCCGCAGCCGAATTTGGTGCCGGTCAGCCGCAGTTCTTCCCGCAGTACCCAAAGCAGCGGTGTATCGGGTGACGCGGACACCTCAAGACCTTTACCGTTGACGTTCAGTGTGATCATTTTTCCCCCCATTTTGAATTGCGGACGGACCGCTTTCCCTGCAAGGAAAGCTCGGTGAGATTGCCGGCCGGCGCCATTCGGCGGCACGGCCGGTTGTTGTCTCGATAATATTCATGCCGTTGCGAGATGGCGGTGGCGCCGCCGGTTTATTTGAAACAGATCCGTCTGACCTCCTCGAAAGTCGAGACGAAATGCGGGGTGATCCCCTCTTTGATGTGGTCCGGCAGCAATTCAAAATCCTCCTGATTTTCCTTGGGCAGGAGGACCTCCTGGACCTTGGCCCGCTGCGAGGCAATCATCTTTTCCTTCACCC
>JBBRGP010000145.1:0-6587 GCA_038224105.1 Desulfobulbales bacterium
TTCCGGAAATGCTGATCGTCGACGGGTTCATGAAGGGAAGCGAAACCCTCCACCCGGTTAATTTCGACGAGGCCGGACACCGGGTGGCCATCCAGTATCTGATGGCGGTGCTCAACGGCTATAAAGAACCGGAGTCCCTCCTCCATTACCGCCAGTACGGCAAGGGCTTATACGGCCATCCCGAGCGGGAGGAGGACAACGGGATATTTTTTTCCTCGGGCCGGCTCGGCCATCTGTGGAGCTATGTCAACGGCGTCGCCGAGTCCGACCGGACCAAAACCGTGGTGATGTTCGGCAGCGACGGCTCGCAGATGGAGGGCGATAATGCCGAGGCAGCCCGTTATGCGGTGGCGAGAAATCTGAGGGTCAAGCTGTTCATCGATGACAATGACGTCACCATCGCCGGTCATCCGAGCCAGTATATGAAGGGTTATGACATCGCGTCAACCCTTGCCGGCCATGGCCTTGCCGTAAATGTCGGCGATGGCGAGGACATCGATGCCCTGTTTGCCCGCATTCAACGGGCCCTGGTGGCCGACGGCCCGGTCGCCCTGGTCAACAAGCGGCTCATGGCGGTGGGCGTTGCCGGCATCGAGGGGTCGCCCAAGGGCCACGATGTCATTGCCGTCAATCTGGCCGTCGATTATCTGACCGCCCAGGGCCGGCACGGGGCGGTCGAGATGCTGCGGAACTATCCGGTCAACAAGACCAAAGACACCTATCTGGGCAGCACCTCGGAAACCGGCAAGGTCCGCGACGACTTCGGCAAGGCGGTCGGGGAAATCCTCAGCGCCATGGCCAATCCGGCGGCCAGGGTCCTGGTGGTCGATTCCGATCTTGAAGGCTCCTGCGGGCTGCATCACATTCGCAAGAGCCATCCCGAAGTATACGTGCACGGCGGAATCATGGAACGTAACAACTTTTCGGTTGCCGCCGGATTCGGCTCCGAATCGGGTCGGCAGGGGATTTACGGGACATTTTCCGCCTTCCTGGAAATGGTCGTCTCCGAGATCACCATGGCCCGCCTCAACCATGCCAATGTCCTCGCCCATTTTTCCCATGCGGGAATCGATGATATGGCCGACAACACCTGTCATTTCGGGATAAACAATTTTTTTGCCGACAACGCGATCGCCGAGGGTGACCTGACCCGCCTCTATTTTCCGGCGGATACCCTGCAGCTCCGGGCAATGCTGAAGAAAGTGTTTAACGACAAGGGACTGCGGTTTCTCTTTTCGACCCGCTCCGCCACCCCGTATCTCCTGACCGAGCAGGGAGAAAAAGTCTACGGCGACGGTTATTCCTTCGTGCCCGGCAAGGATGAACTCGTCCGCGACGGTCAGGATGGTTATATCGTCAGCTATGGAGAAATGGTCTATCGCTGCCTGGATGCCGTTCTCCAGTTACGAAGCCAGGGACTTCGGGTCGGACTGATCAATAAGCCGACCTTGAATATCATCGACGAGGAGATGGTCGCCAAAGTGGGCAGGAGCCCTTTCGTTTTAGTGGTCGAAAGCCAGAACACCAAGACCGGACTGGGCATGCGCTATGGCACCTGGCTTCTGGAAAGAGGCTTCTCTCCGAAATATGCCCATCTCGGAACCAGTAAACTTGGGCAGGGTGGCGTTGCTGAACAGCTGCCGCATCAGGGGCTGGCCGTAGAAAACATAAAAGAAAAGGTGCTCTCCCTGAACAAGTGATTGGCGCCTCCAGAAGGCCCTGGCGATTTCTTCATTCCCGACAACGCACGACCCGCGCTGCCCCTGGGGCTTGCGGGTCGTGCTGTCAAGAATAGGTATGGCAAGTTTTCCGAGTTTAGCTGATGTCTTAGGCAATATCGATGCCCGGTTGGCCGAGGTCTTGGGCGGCTCGGTTCCGATCAGGCACAGGCCCAGACCGGTACAGGTGAAGCCGACGAAATACCTGCTGGTTGTGACCGGTACTCTCCACCTGGCCATCGCCGAGGAAGATTTGTCCGAGGCTGGACCGCTGCCGCCAATTACCCCGCTCCCCAATCTTCCCTACTGGATTGAAGGGATTGTCAACATCAGGGGCGAAATAATTTCGGTAATAGATTTGCCCGGATTTCTCACGCTCGACGGCAGGGGGAGATGCGCTGGTCAGCGTTTGGTGGTTCTGTTACACAACACCCGGAAAATCGGGATGAGGCTAGACCGGATTGCCGGTCGGGTCAGCCACTCTGATACAGTTGCCCAGCCCCTTCTATTCTTTGCTCACAACCCAATGCTGATATCCTGGCTGACCTCCGGTCTGCTCGTCGAAAAGCAGGTATACTCTCTCCTCAACGTCCGAAAATTGTTAACGGCTCCACGCCTCATCGACTATAACCGGGCCGATTGGCCGGAGGAGCGATAATGCTATCTTCGCAAAACCACGGCGGGGTCATTGCCATGGCGATGCGCCTTCGCCGGCGGCGCGGTCCGGAAAGCCAGCCGGAATATCGGCAGGCCGTTCGTACCATTTTGCCACTCATGCAGGAACTGGCCGGATATCTGGCGCCCGACGGGCAAGGTGGTAAAGATCGCAACGCCAAGATCTATGGCACGCTTTCCCAGGCGTTAATGACCCTGGCGGTGGTGGCCAGGGCGGCTCGGATGGAGCAACGGCACCAGTTGCTCGAGGAGTTTCACCTGCTCCTTGCAGATCTTCGGTTCGGGGCTTGGTCCCAACAGCCGGAATTGTCGGGTCTGACCATCGATTTCCTGGAATTTCTGGAAGCCATCGACGGTGTTGGGGATGGGGAAAACAGCAGCGCCGACCGGAGGGTAAGGGATAAACTGCGAAGTCTCCACATGCTGTCGGCGCTCTTTAAGAAACAACTCGCCGAAGCCCGGCGCTATAAGGGACAGCCGGAAGAATCCGAGGTGGCCGAGGCAGCGTTCGTCGCAGAACGTCTCCCAATACCGGAGATATCGGCCACTCGGCCGGGAGAAGCAGGCTTTCGCCGGGACAGACCCAAAGACCTTGAAGAACTGCAAAATATCGAGGAAGAACTTGCCGCAGCCAGGGACGCCATGGCCAAGGTGCTCGAGGAATTTTCCGACACCCTCCAGGAACTTGACTCTGTCAAAGATTCCCTGCGGCGAAAATCACGGGAAATGGCGGCGGGTTTTGAGGGTACATCCCTCTTTGGCTTCACATCACGACCGAGCGAGGAGACGACCGCCCGTGCTACCACGGAGTTCGAGCCGATTGAGCTGGATCGCTGTTGGCAGCTCGATCGGCTTATCAAATCGTTCAACGACATCTCCGTCGATTTCAACGTGGTTTACGCCACCCTGACTACCCTCGCCGGTGATATCGGCGGCCAGCTCTGCAAGCAGCAACTGACCATGCGCTTGCTGCAGGACAAACTCACGCGTATCCGGATGGCGCCAATGTCGTCGTTTTCCCAGGTGCTTCTGCGAACGGTGCGGGAATCCGCCAGGAAATTCAACAAGCAGGTCAATCTGGTGATCGGCGGCGAAGATGTGTTTCTCGACCGATTTGTTTGGGCGAGGGTCACCGCTCCGCTCTTGCATATCCTGAGCAATGCGGTCGCCCATGGAATTGAGTCTTCGGAGCAACGCGCGGCCGCTGGAAAACCGAAAATCGGGACCATCCATGTCGAGGCGGAGCAACGCGGCCGGTCTGTCATTCTGCGGATTACCGATGACGGCGGCGGCATCGATCTGGAACGGATCAGGGAAAAAATCAGCAGTGACGGGGTTGTCGACAATCCGGAACTGCTTGGTGAAAAAGAACTGCTCGAATACCTCCTTTCTCGGAACTTCGCCGCGCTGCCGGAGACCGGCACCAAGTCCGGCCGCACTATCGGCCTCGATTCTGTTCGCGACAATATCGAGGAGCTGGGGGGACGGTGCGGGTTTTCACTCCTCCGAGTCAAGGAGTTTCCTTTGAGGTTGAGATCCCCTGCACCGTGTCGATGAACAGCGCGGTCATGGTCGCTGTGGCCGGTAAGGTTTTCGCCATTCCTCTCCAGGATATCAAGCAGGTCAAATGGTTTGGTCTCGAGGAGCTGGAATTGCAGGAGGGATTGTTTCTCCGTATGGGTGATGATCGCATACCGGTGGTCAATCTCGGCTGTTGCCTGCAACTTGAGGAACGGACCTCCGAACTTCCGACCGGCGATGCGGGGCTGTTGGCAATCCTCTTTAAGCAGGGAGATAGGCAGCTTGCCGTGTCTGTTCCAGAGGTGATCGACCAGCGCCAGATCATCGTGAAAAGCCTCGGCAGTCACCTGTCCCATGTGCCAGGCGTCAGCGGAGTGACTCTCACCGGCCATGGCGTGCCGATTCCAATCCTTGATCTGCGGGAGCTGATTGGCCGCCAATAAACGGTGATGATCTGTGGTGTAATCTCGTAGTTCCGGCAACCGATGGGAGACGACAGTGAGGTAAAATGGAAGAAAAACCGGAAGTTGCAATGATCAAAGCCAACAGTAAGCCTTTGGCCGGATTCGAGCTGTATTGGCTGTTGAGCAGGAGCCAGATTGAGTTTATCTTTCAGGAAATGAGGAGTGTTCGGGCATCATCGGGTATCGCTGCTGCCCATTATCACAATGCGCTGTTGCCGGTAATCAGCCTCGAGGAATATTACGGCCTGCCGGTCACCGGACCGGCCGTTAAAATATCTGGTTGTCAGGTCGGTGAACGATGACAATGTCCTGGTCAGGCTCATTCTCCAAACACCGTGCATCTTAAAGATCGACCAGCTGCAATCGGCGGTTGCCTTTCCGGAGCACTTCTCCCTGCCGGACAACGGCGGCGATATCCTCGGCATCTATTTTTTGTCCGACCGCACCCTCGGCATTGTTCCGGATCTTGCCGGAATCAGCGATTCGGTGAAAAGTTTGGCGAAGGATCAGCGGTAACCGAAAGACCGTCTGGCGACTCCTTTTATATCACCTGAGGCGGGGGCGGGAACTGGCCGGCCGTTCGCCGGAGTTGCTGCACCCGTATCGCCATGGCGAGGCCCCCCCTTCTGCCTGTCCCCTGAACCGGGCTTTGACCGCCGAAGGAATTGCCGATTTCGGTAAATCGTCAGAGAGCGGCGAATCTGCCAATAACGGTTAGCAATCCACCCCCGTCACACCCCACGGAATCGTTGTCCGCTGCGTTTCCGCAAAAGGAGAAATACCAGTACGGCAAAGAGGAGGAGGCCGGCTCCCAGACCCAGGAAGAACATCGACCAGCCGCCCCCGGACGAAGACTCCACCTTGGCAACCTCCTGCGGTGCTGCCGATGGGGGTGCAGGGGAGGTGGCGGTGGCTTCGACCTTTTTCGGGACCGCTGCCGGCGAACTTGCGGTGGCGGCGGCCATGGCCGGTTTCGGCGGCAGCAGGGCGAATCCCTTGGCCAGCAGTTCCGAGGCCTTGGCATCACGGACCTTGCGATCCTTGCTGCCCATGACAATGGCTATGACCCGCACTCCTCCCCTCTTGGCGGTGGTGGCGATGGAAAATCCGGCCGCCTCATAATAGCCGGTCTTGAAGCCGTCGCAGCCGTCCACCGCACCAAGGAGATGATTGTGATTGCGCATGATAAATGTATTGTCCCGAAAGCCCCGTTCCTTGGTGCCGGTGTACTTCAGCGCCTCGGGACGTTTGGCCAGCTCGCGGCACAGGATGGCGAGATCGGCGGCGGTGGTCTCGTCCGGCTTTTGTCCTTCTGACGGTGGCAGGCCATGCACTGAGTGAAAAAGGCTGGCTTTCATTCCCAGTTCCATGGCCCTTTGATTCATCAGGGCAACAAATCCTTCCTTGGAGCCGGCCACATGGACGGCCAGGGCTACGGCGGCATCGTTGGCCGACTGCACCACCAGGGCGTACACCAGTTCTTCGAGCGGAAAATGTTCCTTCGGATCAAGGTACACCTGCGATCCGCCGATCTTTGCCGCCTCCTTGCTGACACTGACCATGTCGTCCAGTTTCAGCTTGCCCTGTTCAACCAGCTCAAGAATGACCAGCAAGTTCATAAGCTTTAGCACGGAGGCTGGATAGACCACGGTTTCCGGGTGTTCGGAGAACAGGACTTTGCCGGTATCGGCATCGATTACCAGGGCGGAGATGTACGGGTCCTTGGCCATCGAAGCGACCTTGGCACGCGCGGCCCAGGCGTTCGTGGCGAGCAGCATGGAAACAACGATTATTAAGGCAATGCGTTTCATAGTTCTCCTGATCGGCCGAGTGATTTAACCGCTCGGCGAGCAAAACAGTTTTTCGAAAATATTTTCGGCCAAGATGGCCAAGAAGTATCATTGCCGACGGTGTGACGGCCACACTTATTCGTTTAACATATTGTTTTTACGTGTTAAGAGCGAAAGTCGCCAGGTAAGGTTCTGGCAGTCGTGGGTGGTTGACGAACCCGCTCCATGGTACCCAGTTTTACCCCTCCGGGCAAGTCTTTTCGGCACTAGTCGACTGGCAGGCATCGGCACGTCAGCGGCGCTTTCGAGGCGGGCTCGGACCGCCGGTAAAAGGGAGTGCGAGAAGCCCCTCAACTCTGGACAAAGGCAGTTCACCGGGTGTCGTGATTCCGACAGGCCAGTTCGTGACCGTTATCGGG
>JBBRGP010000146.1:0-6567 GCA_038224105.1 Desulfobulbales bacterium
TTCCCCCGGGCGATGAGTTGGCGCTTGCCTGCACTTCTTTAAAAATATATCGACTCCGCGCTAATCACAACAGAAATCCCCCGCGAAGTCGTCGCGGTTTCAGGTGGGGCAGGGTTGCCGGTCAGCCCGGTCAAAAGCTTCAGCTCCGGCCAAGGTGTCTCGCGACTATCCCCATCACTGCATAAACCAGTTGGGCGGCGGCGAAGTCCGAGCCGTGATCGCCCGGACGCGGGGCGAGTTCGACCAGGTCAAAGCCAAGCAGCCGGCGGCCGGCCAGGACCCGTTCGATAAAGATCAGGGTGTCGTACCAGCTGGGGCCGCCCGGCACCGGGGTGCCGGTGGCACCGATGACCGAGGGGTCGAGGCCGTCGACATCGATAGTGAGATAGATGTGGTGCGGGAAGGCGGCTGGCAGGGAGATTTTTTTCAGGTCCGCGCCGTAAATCTCCCGGCCGTCCAGATGCTGAACCCGGTGCTCGCTGCGGTACAACACCTCCTCGCGGCTCAGGGCGCGGACTCCGAACTGCATGAGCGCGCAGCCGCACTCCTCCAGCGCCCGGCGCATGACGCAGGCATGGCTGAAAGGCGAGCCCTCGAAGCTGTCGCGCAGGTCGGCATGGGCGTCGATCTGGATGATGCCGATCGGCTCCGGACAGGTAGCGGCGAGCACGCGGATCGGGGCGAGACTGACACTGTGCTCGCCGCCCAGGACCACCGGGATCGCCTTTTTTTCGACGGCGGTCCGGACCGCCGCCTCGATCCGCACCAGCACGGCGCCGATATCACCGCTGCAGTCGACCGCCGGCTCGGTGGCGATGCCGGCGGCAAGCGGCTCGGAAAAGCCGTCCCAGGCCTCCAGCTGCTGACTGGCGGCAAGGATCGCCTCGGGCCCCCGGCCGGTGCCGCCGCCGTAGGAAACCGTCTGTTCCAGGGGAACGGGGATGACCCGGAACAGCGGTTCCCCAACTTTTGTCCCATCCTGCTCCGATTCGAGAAAACCGGCTGTATTTCCCCTGTGCACTGTCTTCCCCTTATGACAACCTGTTTTTGAAATCTTCGTAGTCGAAGGAGCGGACGCATTGACAATGGTCATCCGCCGGTTCGAAGAGGTAGATGGCCGGCAGGCCGACGCCGTTGAAGGTGGTGTTTTTGACCATGGTATAGATCGCCATGTCGCTGAACACCAGCCGGTCGCCGACCGCCAGGGGCTGGTCGAAGGAATAGATCCCGGCGACATCGCCGGCAAGGCAGGACAAGCCCCCCAGCCGGTAACTGTACGGCCTCTCCCCCTCCTCTCCTGCACCGATGATATGCGGCCGGTACGGCATCTCCAAAACATCGGGCATGTGGGCCGGCACCGAGGTGTCGAGGATGGCAACGGCCATATCGGCCCGGGTGATGTCGAGGACGGTGGTCACCAGGTAGCCGCAGTTGAGGGCCACCGCCTCCCCCGGTTCAAGATAGACCTGGACGCCCCATTTCTTTTTAAAGGCGGCGACCACCCGGATCAGCCGTTCTAGGTCATAACCGGGCCGGGTGATATGGTGGCCGCCACCGAAGTTGACGGTGCTGACCTGGCCGAGAAGCGCGCCGAAGCGCGCCTCCACCGCCGCCACCGTCCGTTCCAGGCAGTCGGCGTCCTGCTCGCAGAGGTTATGCCAGTGCAGGGTGGTCACCCCTTCCGGCAGGGTCTCCCCCAACTCGCCCCGGCGGATACCGAGGCGCGAACCGACGGCGCAGGGGTCGTACATCGGCACCGCCCCCTCGCTGTGCTCGGGGTTGAGGCGCAGGCCAATCTCGATACCCTTGCCGGTCCTGGCCCGGTGTTCCAGAAGGAGCGGCCGGAAGCGTTCGAGCTGGCCCAGGGAGTTAAAGAGGATATGGTCCGAGGTCCGACACAGCGCCGCCATATCGGCCGGGGAGTAGGCGGCGCCAAAGGTGTGGACTTCACCGCCGAACTCCTCGAAGCCGAGGCGCGCCTCGTGCGGCGAGCTGGCACAGACCCCATCCAGGGTCGCCGCGATCAGCGGGAAGAGCCGGAACATGGCAAAACATTTGAGGGCTAAAAGGATCTTGCAGCCGGTCCGGGCTTTGACCTCGCCGAGGATGGCGAGGTTATCGCGGAGCAGCCCGACATCGACCAGGTAGCAGGGGGTGTCGAGCCGGGACCGATCGAAGCGGTAGGCGGTGCGGCCGTCCATCAGGGGCACCGCCGATTACAGCTCGACCGCCACCCAGGGCAGGCCGAAGCGGCCCAGGTCGGCCATGAAGGGGTCGGGATCGAGCTGCTCCATATGCCAGACCCCGGGCCGGCGCCAGACCTTGTCGAGGATCAGCCTGGCACCGATCATCGCCGGCACGCCGGTGGTATAGCTGATCGCCTGGGAGCCGACCTCGCGGTACGATTCCTCGTGGCTGCAGATGTTGTAAACGTAGAGCTTTTTCTCCTTGCCGTCTTTCATTCCCTTCATCAGGCAGCCGATGCAGGTCTTGCCCTTGGTGAGCGGGCCAAGGGAGGCGGGCTCGGGCAGGACCTTCTTCAGGAACTGGATGGGGACGATCTGCTGGCCGCCGAACTCGACCGGATCGATCCGGGTCATCCCGACATTTTCCAGGACCCGCAGATGGGTGAGATACTGGTCGCCGAAGGTCATCCAGAATCTGGCCCGCTTCAGGCCGCGGAGATGGAGGACCAGCGATTCGAGCTCCTCATGGTACATGAGAAAACATTTTTTCGGGCCGATGCCGTCCGGAAAGTCGTACATCATCGACCAGGACAGCGGGTCGGTCTCCACCCACTCGCCGTGCTCCCAGTAGCGGCCGCGCTGGGTGATCTCACGGATATTGATCTCCGGGTTGAAGTTGGTGGCGAAAGGCTGGCCATGGTCGCCGGCATTGCAGTCGATGATATCCAGTTCGTGGATCTCGTCAAAATGGTGCTTCTGAGCCCAGGCGCAGAAAACATTGGTTACCCCGGGATCGAAGCCGGAACCGAGGAGGGCCATGATCCCCGCCTTCAGGAAGCGCTCCCGGTAGGCCCACTGCCATTTATACTCGAACTTGGCGAGGTCGGGCGGTTCGTAGTTGGCGGTGTCGAGATAATCGACGCCGGTGGCAAGACAGGCGTCCATCAGCGCCAGATCCTGGTAGGGCAGGGCCAGGTTGACCAGGAGGTCGGGCCGCACCTCCTTGATTAAAGCCACCGTCGCCGCGACCTGGTCGGCATCGACCTGGCGAACCTCGATGGCTCTGCCGGTCCGTTCCTTGATGCTTGCGGCGATCGCCGTACATTTGGCCAGAGTTCGGCTGGCGATGACGATCTCGGAAAAGCTGTCCGCCAGCATCGCGCATTTGTGGGCCGTCACCCCGGCCACCCCGCCGGCGCCGATAATCAGTACCTTTGCCATCTCCCCCCCTCTTCGATCTTATCGTTCAAAATAGGTGTAGCCGCGCAACCCGGCCTCATAGACCTGCATCACCGTCTTCCGTTCCAGCGGCGAGATCAAGCCTTCTTTGACCGCAGTCTCGGCGGTCTTGCGAAACTTCATGAGCAGCCGTTTCGGATCGTATTCGACATAGGACAGGATATCGGCGACCGTGTCCCCCTCCAGCTCCCCGGAGAAGTCGTATTTGCCGCCCTCATGGAGGCTGACCGTCACCACGTTGGTGTCGCCGAGCAGGTTGTGAAGGTCGCCGAGAGTCTCCTGATAGGCACCGACTAGAAAGACCCCGAGATAGTACTCCTCCGACTCCTTCAATTCATGCAGCGGCAGGAAGCGCTTGGCGCCGAAACGGTCGACAAAGCTGTCGATCTTGCCGTCGCAGTCACAGGTGATATCGGCGACGATGGCATTACGGGTCGGCTTCTCATTGAGGCGGTGGATCGGCATCACCGGGAACAGCTGATCGATCGCCCAGCTGTCCGGCAGCGATTGGAACAGGCTGAAATTGCAGTAATAGATATCGGAGAGCAGCCGTTCGATCTCGGACAGCTCGGCCGGGGCGTTTTTCGACTGTTTGGCAGTCTGGAGAATCCGGTTGAGGGTGGTCCAGAAGATGTTTTCGGCCAGCGACCGTTCCCTGAGGGTAATCTTGCCGTGGTTGAACAGCTGGCGCACCTCGTCCCGGTAGAAGATGGTGTCGTTGAGGGTCTCCTGGATATTGCGGATCGACAGGCCGTTCAACGATTCGAGCATATTGGTGAGCTGGGGGTGGCAGTCTTTCGGCAGTGCGCTCGGCAGCGGCTCCGGCTCGAAAACGGTCTTGTCGAGGACATTGAACAACAGGACCGAATAGTAGGCGACGAGGGCGCGGCCGGTCTCGGTGATGATGATCGGATGGTCGATCTCCTGCTCGTCGAGGGTGGTCATTACCGCCTCGGTGATATCGGTGCAGTATTCGTTCAGGGAATAGTTGCGGCTGCTGAGGTAGTTCGACTGGGAACCGTCGTAGTCAACGGCCAGGCCGCCACCGAGGTCGAGATACTGCATGGCCGCACCTTCTTTGACCAGGCCCGCGTAGACCCGGCAGGCTTCGTTGACCGCGGTGCGGATTGCCCGGATATTGGAGATCTGGGAGCCGAGATGATAGTGGACCATCCGCAAGCAGTCGAGCATCCCTTCGGCGGCCAGGAGATCGACGGCATCGATGAGCTGGGTGGTGTTCAGGCCGAAGATCGACCGCTCGCCCCCCGATTCGGCCCAATGGCCGCCGGCCTGACTGGACAGTTTGATCCGCACCCCGAGTACCGGCGTCGCGCCGAGCACCCGGGAACGGTCGATGATCAGCGGCAGTTCGCTCGGCATCTCCACTACCAGGATGCAGCGAAAGCCGAGTTTTACCGCAGTCAGGGCGAGATCGACAAACTCTTCGTCTTTATAGCCGTTGCAGATGAGCGGCGCCTCCTTATCGACCATCATGCCCATGGCGGCGATCAGCTCGGCCTTGCTGCCGGCCTCGAGCCCGTGATGGTACGGGCCGCCGTAGTGGACCATGGCGTCGATGACCTGCTTCTGCTGGTTGACCTTGATCGGATAGGCACCAAGAAAGCTGCCGCGGTAGCCGAGGTGCTTCATCGCCGCGATAAAAGTTTCATTCAGCTGCGAGATCTGGGTGTCGAGGATGTTCTCGATCCGCAGCAGTACCGGCATATCGAGACCGCGCTCCTTCAATCCTTCGACGATTTCCGGAATCGACACGGCCCGGTCGGCGGCGCTCGGCGACGGCTGGACCAGCATGTCGCCCTTTTCCGAGACCCGGAAATAGCCGCCGCTCCATTCCGCTACCCGGTACAATTCCGAAGATTTCTCAACCGACCAGCTCTCTAATAAATCGGACAATGCATTCACCATGATATATGCGTTAAGCCGGACTGCGACGTTATCCGGCCAATAAACGAAAAGAAATATCGCGGCACCCGGACTCCTCCCCCGGCGCTGCGTCAATCCGCCTGAAAATTTCTCTGACAGCCGGTTAGCTGCCTGGGATTTTATAAATCTTGTTAGAATACCGTACTTGGCCTGGCGTCGTCAATATAATCCGGCAGCCGGCGGGGTTATGGTCGAGCTTGTCAGGGCCCTTAAAAAATTCTCCTCAATCAGAGGAATATGAGGGACCTCGCGGCACAGCCTAAAGCTCAGTGACCGGCGATATCGCGGCTCAATGCCTGGTGGAACAATACTGAAACATACTCGAACACTCCAGCGAACAATCACGCTCTTTGTTCCATAATGACCCAACATGTTTCGATCTTCGGGACATCGAATCCGGAATTACTTGAGGATATGAATCCGGCATGGTATTTTCCAGAGCCACATTGAGAGGCGTCACTCATACTCAGGTTTCAGACGATGACAGCAACAAGGCTAATCAAGGATCTTGCCATGAGCTCGATCACTGTTTTTCACTTCCAATAAAGGGACCCTCATGACACCAACATTGACCGCGGCATTTACCAGAAACTTTCTAGGAAACGCCCCAGGCTGGTACAAACTTGCCATTATTGCCTTCCTGATCATCAACCCTGTCCTGTTCTTGACCGTCGGCCCCTTCATAACCGGCTGGATTCTGATCGGTGAGTTCATCTTCACCCTGGCGATGGCTTTGAAATGTTACCCACTGCCGGCCGGCGGCCTGCTCGCCCTGCAGGCGGTAGCAATCGGCATGACCAGTCCTGAAACCGTCTATCATGAGTCCCTGAAGAATTTTGAGGTCATCCTGCTTTTGATCTTCATGGTCGCAGGTATCTATTTCATGAAGGATTTTCTCCAGTTTACCTTCACCCGCATCCTGGTCCGGGTTCGGTCCAAGATTCTCATCTCCCTGCTGTTCTGTTTCCTCGGCGCCTTTCTCTCGGCCTTCCTCGACGCCCTGACGGTCACCGCCGTCATCATCGCCGTCGCCTATGCCTTCTACAATGTGTACCACCGCTTTGCCTCGGGCATGGACCTGCTCTGCGCCCATGATCTGTGCTGTGATACCCAAATCAAGGAACTGCAGCGCCAGGAACTCCAGCAATTCCGGGCCTTCCTGAGGAACCTGATGATGCATGGTGCCGTCGGGACCGCC
>JBBRGP010000147.1:0-6514 GCA_038224105.1 Desulfobulbales bacterium
GTATCTGATCCCGAACGCAGTTTTGATAATAGTTCCTTAAACTCAATCTTGAGATCCTGAACTCTATCAATTGTAATTAGATTCAAATCGGCTAAATTTTTTAAAAGCTTTTTAGCTTTGGGAGTTCCGCAATGGCATGTGGGCTTTCTTTACGCGGTGGCGGCCTTGGCCGTTGCCTGCCTGTTGGTGGTTTTCCTCCGTAGATGGGCGGCAAAACGCCAGGCCGCAAGCGGCCAGATCTTCCCGATACTCAGGGTCTCGTCCGCCTTCATTATCGGTCTTCCCCTGATCACCTGGTGGCTGGCCGGTGCCCCTGTCGCCATGAACGTGCCGGAGCTGTCCGGTTTTAATTTCAAGGGCGGAGTTTCCATCAGCCCGGAATTCACCGCTTTACTCCTCGGACTGGTCCTCTATACCTCGGCATTCGTCGCCGAAGTCGTCCGGGCCGGCATCCAATCGGTCGGTAAAGGTCAGCGGGAGGCGGCCATGTCCATTGGCTTGAAACCGGGACATGTCCTCAATCTGGTCATCCTGCCCCAGGCGCTGCGGGTGATTATCCCACCCCTCACCAGCCAGTTGCTCAACTTGACCAAGAACAGCTCGCTGGCGGTGGCCATCGGCTATCCCGATTTTGTCTCCGTGGCCGGCACCACCATCAACCAGACCGGCCAGGCCATAGAGGGAGTCGCCCTGATAATGCTGGTTTATCTGGCTTTTAGCCTGTCAACGTCGGCGTTCATGAACTGGTACAACAAGAAAATCGCCATCGTGGAAAGATAATAGGCAACCATGGAACAAACCACGCACAGAAAATCGGCTGAGGCGATACGTCCCCCGGTCACCAGCATCGGTATCATCGGATGGATGCGGGCCAACCTCTTCAATGGTTGGTTTAATACGATTCTGACCCTGGTTGTGCTCTATCTGCTCTGGCTGACGATCCCGCCCTTTGTCCAGTGGGCCTTTATCAACAGTGTCTGGCTGACCGGCAGCGACCAGTGCAAGGCCACCGACGGTGCCTGCTGGTCGATCGTCACCGCCAATATCCGCTTTATCATTTTTGGCTTTTATCCCCATGACCTGCAGTGGCGCCCGCTGCTGGCAATGGTCATCCTGGTATTGCTGCTGTTTGTCAGCCAAAACCGCAACTATTGGCGGAAATATCTCGCATATGGTTGGCTTATCGGCCTGTTTTCGATGGGGCTGCTGCTGAAAGGCGGGTTGTTTGGACTGGCACCGGTTGAAAGTGATAACTGGGGCGGTCTGCCGCTTACCTTGCTGTTGTCGGTATTCGGTCTGACCGCTGCCTATCCGGTGGGAGTGATGCTCGCCTTAGGGCGGCAATCGAAAATGCCGATCATTAAATCCTTTTGTGTCGTTTATATCGAGTTGATCAGGGGGGTTCCACTAATCAGCATGCTGTTCATGTCGTCGGTGGTTTTCCCGCTGTTTCTCCCTGAAGGGGTGACATTCAATAAGATCCTGCGCGCCCAGATTGCCATCATTCTCTTTACTGCCGCGTATATCGCCGAGGTTGTCCGCGGTGGCCTGCAGGGCATGAATAAAGGTCAGTATGAGGCGGCCGAATCCCTCGGGCTTAATTATTTGCAGACCATGCGGCTGATCATTCTGCCCCAGGCCCTGAAAATCGTCATCCCGCCCTCGGTGAGCATCCTCATTTCGGCATTCAAGGACACCTCGCTGGTGGTGATCATCGCCCTGTACGATTTGCTGAAAACCACCCAGACCACGCTGACCGATCCGAAGTGGATGGGGTATTCCGCCGAGGCGTACATTTTCGTGGCGTTGATCTATTTTGTCTGTTGTTACGCCATGTCCAACTACAGTAGACGGCTGGAAAAGGAACTCGATACCAATCTGTAACCATCAATCTCGATCGATTGATCAACCGCGCTGAGAAACCCAGGAAGAGAACAGATGAACGTGAAAGAAGCAGAAAAGAATAATAGCGACGACACGCCGATCATCACCATTGAAAACATGCACAAGTGGTACGGCGATTTTCATGTTCTGAAAGATGTCAATCTGACCGTCCAGAGAGGAGAGCGCATCGTTATCTGCGGCCCCTCCGGCTCGGGCAAGTCGACGCTCATCCGCTGCATCAACCGTCTTGAGGAGCACCAGCGGGGCCGCATCGTCGTCGACGGCACCGAACTCACCAACGATCTCAAGAATATCGAAAAGATCCGCACCGAGGTCGGCATGGTATTCCAGCACTTCAACCTTTTCCCCCATCTGACCATCGTCGAGAATCTGACCCTTGGCCCGATCTGGGTGCGGAAGATGCCGAAAAAAGAAGCGGAACAGACCGCCATGTACTACCTGGAGAAGGTGAGAATTGCCGAACAGGCCCATAAATTTCCCGGCCAGCTGTCGGGCGGACAGCAACAGCGGGTCGCTATCGCCCGCAGTCTGTGCATGAAACCGAACGTCATGCTCTTTGACGAACCGACCTCGGCCCTTGATCCGGAGATGGTCAAAGAGGTACTCGACGTCATGATCAGCCTGGCCCAGGACGGCATGACCATGCTCGTCGTCAGCCATGAAATGGGCTTTGCCAAAAGTGTCGCCCACCGCGTTCTGTTTATGGATGGGGGCGAGATTCTCGAACAGAACACCCCCGAAGAATTCTTCAACCACCCGCGACATGAACGTACCAAGCTCTTTTTAAGCCAGATACTTGACTGACCCCGGACTGAAAAAATTGCAAAATTCCCCATGAAAGGGTAGCCTGGCAAAATTGGTGGTCCGGCCACTCGTCCTTTCAGTGTTTTCCGTCGGGGACCGCTAAAAAACCATCGCCACCCCGCCTATCTCGATACAGAAAGAACCATCTTAACCACCAAAAGGAGTGCGTGCCATGAAAAGAAGACTTGCAGCCGCATGTTGGGTGATGTCGGCAGTTTTCAGCCTGGCGAGTTTAGCCCTCGCCGGCGAGATGAACCTCACGACCGGTAGTGAGAAGGGGACCTACTACCAGTTCGGGTTGAATCTTCAGCAGCTGGTCAAACCGAAGGGCATTGAGCTCGGCGTGCTGCCTTCGAGCGGCTCGATCGAAAATCTGTATGCAGTATTCAAGAAGCCCAAAACCCAGCTGGGCATTGTCCAGTCCGACGTGCTGGCATTCGTCTCGAAGGTCCAGTCCAATCCTACGCTGATTCGAATAGCCCAGAAAACAAAAATGGTTTTTCCCCTCTACAACGAGGAGATTCACATTCTGGGCAGAAAGGATATCGGTAATTTCGATGGCCTGGAAGGCAAGCGGGTGGCGATCGGGGAGGACGGCAGCGGCACCTATCTCTCCGCCCGGCTGCTTTTTGAAGTATCCGGCGTCAAACCCAAGGAAATGGTGATGATCGGCACCAATGAAGCCCTGGCAAGACTCAAGGCAAATCAGATCGACGCCATGTTCTACGTGGCGGGATCGCCGGTCAAGCTGTTCAGCGAGGGGGTGACCGAAAGTGACGAACTGGCACTGATACCGAACACCAACAAGAAGGTAAGCGAATTTTACCAGCAGACCAAGATCCCGGCCGGAACCTATCCGTGGCAGCCCGCCGAGGTCGATACCGTGGCGGTGAAGGCAGTGCTGATCTCCTATGATTTCAGATATCAGGGCTGTGAAGCCGTCGGCCAGTTCTCCCGGATTCTTCAGGATAACATCGGCTGGCTGAGGGAAAACGGCCACCCCAAATGGAAATCCGTTGACCTTGATTACAAACTGAAAGGCTGGGAGCAGTATGATTGCGCCAGGAAATATCTCGTTAAAAACCCGGCATCGTCGCCGCAGTCGCTGGCGGCCAAACCGGCCGCGGAGATCAATCCGATCATGAATGCGGTGAAAGAAATGCTCAACCGGTGAAACCGGCAAGGATTGTGCCGTCAGGGCTATGGCCCACCACAACAGGCAGGTGTCCATGTATCTTGATCACTATCATTTGAAGCTGATGCCCTTTGAAATGGGACCGGATCCGCGGTTCCTGTGGCTGGGGTCACAGCATAAAGAGGCCTTTACCACCCTGCGCAACACCATTCTCGACAGCAAGGGCTTCATCGTTATCACCGGCGAACCCGGCACCGGAAAAAGTACGCTCCTTAACGCCACAGCCGCCAATTTCGGAAACAGTATCCGCTTTGCTAAAATCACCGACCCGACCGTTGACGAAATAGATTTTTTCAACTTTGTCGCCAACGGTTTCGCGATGGGCAAGTCCTTCACGAACAAGGCGGACTTTTTGAAGCATTTCGGAGAACTGGTCAAGGATGCGTTGGCACAGTCCCAAAAGATGATCCTGGCCATCGACGAGGCCCAGAGGTTGACACCACAGCGGCTCGAGCAGATTCGGGTCTTTGCAAACCTCGAGATGGAGGGAAAAAAGGTCGTCAACTGCATCTTCGCCGGGCAGAGCGAATTCCTCGGCATGGTCGATGGCAATCAGGCTCTGGCGCAACAAGTATTTTTCAGGCATCATATAGAACCCTTGACCCAGTCGGAAACCGGCGAATACGTCACCCATCGCCTCGAGGTGGCTGGGGCGATGGGGTCGATCTTCACCGCACCTGCACTGCAGGAGATTTTCCGGCTGACCGAGGGGATTCCCCGATTGATCAATATCCTGTGCGACCAGGCGATGCTCGGCGGGTATGCCCTGAACATAACAACGCTCGGCCCGGAACTGATCAAGGACAGCACCGACTACACCATGATGGCCGCCAAGGCCCATACAGTACCGGCTGACAAAGCGCAAAGAAAGTACTCCGCGTCACCTTCGGCCGCAGACGGACCCCCGCGGGAATATTCGCGGCAAAGTGATATACAGCCCCCCGGTCGCAAAATCAGGTACGGGGCGGCCATTGCCCTGACCGTCGCGCTGGGGTTGGCGGGGTATTCGTATTTCAACGGCAACTTTCCGGCCACCTTCACGGGTGCCGAAACTCCGGCCGGACCGGGACGAAGTGACGGTCAACCGGCAGATCCACCATCTCTTCCGGTTGAAATCTCTCGGCTGCAGGCAGAGCTCCTTGCCGCCATCGAGCAAAAAAATCTGGCGGGGGCCCTCCTCGACACGGTTGCCAAGGAGAAATCCGCGCTTACGGAGAGTGCCCAGGAAATGAAAAGCGTCCGGGACCGTGCCAATCTCCTCGAGGCGGAGGCGCTGGAGCGGAATAAAAAGCTGAGCGAGATGGAAGGCAGATTGGCGGAACAGGAGAAAATCCTGGTGTTGGAAAAGGCCGAAAAAGACAGGCTGGGCACCGAATTGTCTTCCCGGCAAAAGGCCATCGCCGATCTTCAAACCCGGCAGGAAACCGCCAGGTCCACTCAGCACAAACTGGAAACCGACCTCGAGAACAGCCGGAAGGAAAACGCCAGACTGCAGGAGACCATGGCCAAGTCCCAGGCGCCTTCGCCAGTCCCGGCGGTGAAGAAAAGTCAGCCGCCCCCTGCTCCCCCCGACCCGGCACCCGACCCGACGAGTATCATCGATTTCGTCATCAAGAAAAAATCGCAGTAGCTCTGCGCGTCCCTTGCTCTCTAATGAAATCCCCCCACGCCTTTCTCACAACCTAACCCAAGGGCCGGTTGTCCGGCGCCTCCAAGGAGCAGGAGAACAAAGCAATGGCGACCTACGTTGACCGCACCTATTTCCGGGACCTGGCGACCGCAGCCCCCACCACCGTCTGCCGCGGCGGCCGTTGCGGCTACGAACCGTCGACGACCAGCTACACTCTTGGCCTCTGGGGTGATGAATATTGCATCGACTGGACCGCCGAAACCATTGAACGGACCACGGCCACCGCCCCGCCGGTTCACGATTATTTTCACCTGTTCATCATCTACTACCTGCTCCTGTCCAAGGATATGACGGTACTCGGCGAATGGATCTCGGAAAAGGATCTTCCCGGCGGCACCACATTTTTCCGAGGTCCGCATCTTCTGCCGACCAACCTGATCAGCGATCGGTTCGGCAACGATCTGGACAACTTCGCCTCCTGCTGCGGAGCGCTCGGCGGCACTCCACTGGCCATGGCCGATGCGGCCTTCCGTTTCCAAATCACCCCGGATATGCCGGTGGCCGTGCTTTATTGGGCAGGCGACGAGGATTTTCCCGCCGAAGCGAAAATTCTCTACGATCGCGGCGTCATCGAAGTCCTGCCGCTCGATATTGTCTTTGCTCTGGCGGTTGAAGTCTGTGCCCGGATTGGCGGTGCCGGCCGAGAGCGCTAATTTTACGACAATCCGCTTCAGCCGCAGCCACAGCCGCTGGATCCCCCACAGCCGCCATGACCGGCCGCCCTGGCCAGGGCCTGCACCACCTCCCGACTCTCGGCATCGGCTACTGCCGTCACCTTCAGGTCCAGACAGATCTCGGCCGGGAGCGGATGCAGGCCCAGCCCCTGTCGCAAAGGCAGGAGAAAATGACCAAAAAATTGCGGAGCATCGTCGGCCAAAACGGCCAGCGTCAGGGTATCCCCCTCAGCTTTCCCGCCGAGC
>JBBRGP010000148.1:0-6468 GCA_038224105.1 Desulfobulbales bacterium
GTATGGCCCTGCGCAATGAGCACGGCTTTCATCGCGCCATCCACAATATTGAAAACTCGTACTTCCGTTCCAAGTTCGAGGCCGAACTCGCCCAGTTTCACGGCCGACAAGGCATCGGGGTGATCAGCGACACCGACCCGCAGCCGTTGATCATCGATTCACACCTCGGCACCTTCGGCATCGTCACCGTCGGCAGGATCAAAAACATGGCCGATCTGATCAAAAATGCCTTCGCCAAGAAGCGCTATTTTTCGAGCACCAGCGACGGCATCACCAATCCGACCGAGGCGGTGGCCATGCTGATCTGCCAGGAGGACAGTTTCGAGGAGGGAATCCGTTACGCCCAGGAAACCATCCAAGGCTCGTGCACCCTTCTTCTCCTGACCGAGAAGGGCATCTATGCGGCCCGCGACAAGCTTGGACGGACGCCCCTCGTTATTGGGCGCCGTGCCGGGGCAACGGCGGTCAGCTTTGAGACCTGTGCCTTCCCCAATCTGGGACTTGAAACCACCTATTTTCCGGGGCCTGGCGAGGTGCTCTTCTTAACCGCTGACGGCTGGGAGCAGCGGCTCCCGCCGGGTAAGCGCATGCAGATCTGCTCCTTCCTGTGGGTGTACTATGGCTACCCGGCCTCCGAATACGAGGGCATCAACGTCGAGGCCGTTCGCTATAAATGTGGCGCCACCTTGGCCCGCAATGATGATGTCGAGGTGGATCTTGTCGCCGGTATCCCCGACTCGGGTATTGGCCACGCCCTCGGTTATGCCAATGAAAGAAAAATCCCCTACGGTCGACCGTTCGTCAAATACACACCGACCTGGCCTCGCAGTTTCATGCCCCAGAACCAAGCGATGCGTGATCTGGTGGCCAGGATGAAACTGATCCCGGTGCGCAAGCTGATCGATGGGCAGCGGCTGGTGTTTTGCGACGACTCTATAGTCCGGGGCACCCAGTTGAAGGACAATGTTCAGGTTCTTTTTGATTGCGGCGCCTGCCAGGTTCATATGCGTCCAGCATGCCCCACCTTGATTTTCCCCTGCGAGTTCCTCAACTTCTCCTCGTCCCGTTCAACATTGGATCTGGCCGGGCGCAAAAGCATTAAGGAATTGGAAGGGGTGGAAGACAAAGATCTGGACCTGTACGCCCAGGCTGGTTCGGAGAAAAACCTGGCAATGATCGAGAAAATCCGCATCCAGTTGCGTCTGACCTCGCTCAAATACCAGAGTCTTGACGATTTGGTGGAGGCCATAGGTCTGCCCAAGGAACGCCTCTGTACCCATTGCTGGGATGGCAGCAGCCATTATTGATGCTAGGCGATGCTTTGGAACCCCGGTTACTTCTATCACCTTGTCTGCGCTCATCTCTCTGGATTTTGGGAGCAAGAAGTTTTGCCTCGCGGATTGGTGTTTGCAGCGTAGCAGACACATCATTCTTCAAGTGTAAGCTTCAGTTGGCTCTGCCCTTTATATTCCCTCGACGTCAGAGATAATTCACTGACAATCAATAATCCAAATGTTGCCTGCCAGACCGTATTAGCCAAAAAGGCGGGTCGATCCTGATCACCAAGGCCTTTGCCGGCGGCCTGCTCGGTTCGATTCATGCCGAGCCGCAAGACAATGTTGTTTACGTCGGCACCGACAAGATCTATGGCGCCGTCCACCAGTTCGGCGGACAGGATCCGGCAGGTGCTTGGCCCGTCCCCTAAAAATGCTGTCCATTGCCTCCACCATCGCCAGGTTTTTTTACCATCTGACGACAGAGGGCTATAGACACCACTGGGTGCGGACGATAAGATATGCATACCATTGGTATATTATAAAACATCACCAAAAGCGGAACACCACTCACCTCATCCCAGAACATATTGAGATCACGGAGACAACCAAGAAAGAACATGCGTATCCAACCATATATCCTTATACTTTTTTTCAGTTTGCCGCTCCTGTCATGCTCTCCCGCCATCCCTCCCGCTTCCCTGCAACTCGCCGATATAAAGATGAATCTTGATGGACCGGCACATGTCATTACCGCCATGGCGATATCGCAAGACGGCACGCTGCTGCTCACCGCCGAGAAGTCCCTGACGGCCGGCGGCGCCGCCCAGAACCCAGGGAGCAAAACCGAACCGGGCAAACCAGCGGTGCGGCTCTGGGATCTGGTCAACGGCCGGCAACTTTCGACATTTGTTATCAGCGATCTGCAGGCCATCGCTTCGGTCAGTATTTCCCCAGACGGCAGATACGCCTTGATCGGCGGCACCCCGCTCGTCAACCATGCCGGTCTTGGTCTGTGGGATCTCAGCCTCGGTAGCCGAATCAAGACCTTGCCGGTCCAGAAAAATGCGGTGTTTTGCACCGCCTTTTCCCCGGACGGCACCGTGCTTATGGCTACCCACGGCAGAGCTGTCTCCCTTTTCAACGCCGAATCCGGGGCCTTGCAGCAACAGTTCGACGCCGGCTACCAGGCGTATTTGTTTGCCCCGCCGATCCACCTGGTCGCCGCCTTCACCCCCGATGGTCGTTACATCCTCACCGGCGGGACCGACGCCGCCTTGAAATTGTGGGATGTCGAATCCGGCAAAAGAATCCAGTCCTTCGTCGGCCATGAACGCGGGCGTCAAGGCGGCATTACCGGCATCGCCATCTCCTCGGACAATCAATTCGCCTTCACCAGCGCCGCCAGCGACACTTCGGTGAGACTGTGGGAGATTGCCACCGGCAAACAGCTCGGCAGATTTTCCGGAGTCAACAACTTTCGCCTGGGGGCCTGGGGGACGGCGCTGTCGCCCGACAACGCCTCCGGCTTTGTCGCTGCTATGCCGCCGGCAGTTTGGGATTTGGCCTCGGGAAAACCGATTACCCCTCTGCGCTGGGACCGGCCCAAAACGGCCGGCCTGGCCCAGGAAAAGCCGCCGACTGCCCTCTTCCATCCGAATGGCAAATCCCTGGTGCTCTTTGCCGACGATGCCGCCGTAAGGCTCTTTGACCCGGCAACCGGAAGAATGCAGGCGATGCTCGTCGGTTTCGCCGACGGCGAGTGGATCGTCATTACCTCCGAAGGCTACTATAACGGTTCCGAAAAAGGTGCCCGGTATCTGACCACCGGCGGCAACGGCAGCAGCTATCCGGTCGAACTGTTCTCCGACGTTTTCTACCGGCCGGATATCGTCATGGCCACCCTGAAGGGCGAGGATACCCGCAATCTCGCGACGATGACCATGTCCGAGGCCGTGCACCATCCTCCCCCGACCGTTGATTTTGCCGCAACGCCCGGCACCACCGACCAGGAGAAAATCACCATCTGTTACCAGGTGAATAGCACCGGCGGCGGCATCGGGGAAGTGCGGTTGTTCCACAACGGCAAGCTGATCCAGTCCGACGGCTTCTACCGTGATATAGTTAAGTGGCCCTCCGCGAATCAACCTCTCATGGCCATGAATGGAGCGGCCATCTATGCGCAGATGCGCAGTGTTTCATCACAGGCCAAGGAAAACATCGCGCCACAAGCGAGCGGGCAGAAAGGGGTGAGCTTCGCCGACTGCACGAAAGTTGCGACCGTAGCCGGAGAAAACGAAGTCGGCATTACCGCCTTCAACTCTGCCAATACCGTCGAAAGTTCCATGAAAACCGTGAAATTCCACGCGCAACACCTACCCGAAACCCCGCATCTCTATATCCTCGCGATCGGCATCGACAAGTACCGGGAAAAGGCGGTCAACCTTAAATACGCGGCCAAAGACGCCGGCGATATCGAGCAGAAGCTGGGCCGCCAGGCAGCCACTGTCTACCCCTCCGACAACATCCATTACGAGCTCTTAGTCAATGACAAAGCCGACAAGGCAAGCATAGAGAACAAGATCAGCTCCCTTTCCGCACTCATCAAGCCGGAGGATAGTTTCATCCTTTTTGCCGCGGGCCACGGAATTCTCCTTCAGAACCAGTATTATATGTTGACCAGCAACTATGACGGCACTCTCCGTGAGGCAAATACCATAAATTCCAATGACATAGTCAATATATCGAAAAAAATAAAATCGCTCAATCAGCTCTTCATCTTTGATGCCTGCCATGCCGGGGGGGTGGACGCCATTGTCGGTGGCCTCTATGATGCCCGGATGTCGGTACTTGCCAAAAAAATGGGCCTGCATATCTATGCCTCCGCCAGTTCGGTCCAGGAAGCGCTGGATGGGTACCAGGGCAACGGCCTGTTCACCCACACCCTGCTCGACGGCCTGAACAATAAGGAGGAGGCGGACAGCAATCATGACCGGACCGTCAGCCTGGCCGAACTCGGGGACTTTTCCAGGCGGAGAACGACGGCAATAGCCAAGAATATCGGCTACCAACAGACCCCTCTGATCATCAATTACGGCAAGGACAATCCGGTCTACAAGATGCAATAGGAAGGGTTTTGCCGAAAAAGAAAATATCAGAGATTTTTCTTTTTATTACGGGATTTGAAGGTCAAACGATGATAGGTCTTGGTGACCGCCTTCTGGGTGAGGCTGCGGATGCCGGCAAGCGGATTTTTGAGGCGCATGGTCGAGCGGTTGCGGATCACCCTGCCGATGGTGGCGGTGCTGATCCGGAGGTCTTTTTGACAGATCATCCGGCTGAGAATGGCAAAAAGATTCTGTTCCTCCAGCACCCGCCGCCGGGCCTCGACAATGTACGGCAGACGATCCTCGTATTCGTTATTGGCGAGGTGGCTCTTGATGATATCCCTTGACCGCTCGTAGTCATTGATGTCGATGGGAATGAAGCTCTCGGCCGGAAAGTAGTCGGCGGCATTGGGCGCGCCGTGGTAAAACGGCAGGGTGTAGCCGAGAAAGGCGTCCGGCAGCTTTTCGGTGAGGTGATGGTCATAGACATGGTTCTCGACGGCGATATGAAAACGGTACGGGTCGAGCG
Source organism: Desulfobulbales bacterium (assembly GCA_038224105.1). Taxonomy (GTDB): domain Bacteria; phylum Desulfobacterota; class Desulfobulbia; order Desulfobulbales; family Desulfocapsaceae; genus Desulforhopalus_A. The sequence continues at coordinate 4,911 of JBBRGP010000148.1, forward strand.
CCTCCGCTTTATCGTTCATCGGGTTGACCCCATGGCCATAGATATCCAGCTCGGGCAGCTCGTCCTTCAGGCGCCAGGTGAAATCGACCCGGGTGGAATGGAGGGTGACATTGCCGGTCCTCTGGGAGCAGACCGTCGAGATCAGCTTGGTTTTTGCCGGCGGCGGCGTTGCCGCCATCCTGTCCCAGGTGATGAACTCGCCCTCGCCAAAAGGCAGACCGTAGTGCCATATCAGGCCCGGATGATGAAAGATGACCCGAGGATGTTTCATCGCCCAGGGTTCCTGGAAGGTGAGGATCCAGCCGAACTGACGCAGGTAGTCGGTGCCGAAAACGGTGATGGTCGAGGGTTCGCCGGTAACGAGCATGGTCCGCTCGCGGGGACAGTTGAGCTTCTCCTCGGTGAAGAAGGTGTCGCCCCGGGGCAGGTCCTGGTAGACCACCAGCCAGTCATAGTCCCGGCAATCGACATCAAAGTCGAACAGACAATCGCCCCACTGCGGCAAAGAGCCGGGAAACTGCCGGAGAAAACCGGAACAGGAACGGCCCCGACGCAACCCCCGGTGCATGAACTTGACCTTGATTTTCGGCTCGCCCCACTGCAGAGGCGCAAAACTATCGCCGTCTGGTAGATCTTTAGCGCTGGTAAATGAAAAAAATTTTTTTGACACCTCTTCCTCACAGCCCCGAAGCGAAACGAACATTGCCGGCAAAAAAAACAGCAACCGGCAGAGAACCCGAAAACACCACCCCGATCTGGCGCCACGACCGGCCCAATCCTAGCCCTCGAGCCGTGCACCGGCAAGAGCTTTTTTCGACTTTCGCCAGGTGTCCGCGTCGTGTCGCCCCGTAGCGGACGGTCACCGACAACCGGCAATCTGGCACCCCCAAGACTACCGGAAGGAATTGCACTGGTGCATATCCCCGCTCTTTATACCCTGACGAAACCACTGAACCCGCTGCTTCGAAGAACCATGGGTGAACGAGTCGGGGACGACATAGCCTCTCGCCTTTCTCTGCAGGTTGTCGTCGCCGATCATGCTTGCCGCATTGAGGGCTTCTTCGATATCCCCGGGCTCGAGGATAGTGCGCATCCGTTGGGCGTGATTGGCCCAGACCCCAGCAAAACAGTCGGCCTGGAGCTCGAGCCTTACCGACAGCTTATTGTAATCGGCCGGCGAAAGGTTCGTCCTCCCGGCCTCCATCTTCTTGCTTATCCCCAGCAGGTTCTGGACATGATGCCCGATTTCATGGGCGATAACATAGGCCTGGGCAAAATCACCGGGGGCGTTGAGATTTTGCTTGAGCTCGTTGTAGAAACTCAGATCGATATAAACTTTCCGGTCGGCCGGACAGTAAAAGGGACCGGTTGCCGATTGCGCGAAGCCGCACGCCGACTTGACCTCGCCGCTAAAGAGCACCAGCTTCGGCTTCTCATACCTCCCCCCCGCCTGCTGAAAGATATTCTCCCAGGTATCCTCCGTGTCGGCAAGAACAACCGAGACAAAGTCGGCAAGACGATCCTCAGCACCATTCGGCCGAACCGACGACTGCCGAAC
>JBBRGP010000149.1:0-6457 GCA_038224105.1 Desulfobulbales bacterium
GAGCCCCTCCGAACGCTGAAAGTATAAGACGGGAGTCATCGACTGTTTGTCGGCCCGATCGTGAATCGACAGGACATTGCCGTAGAGTCTCAGGTTGTCATCTACCAGACATTTTTCAAAGAGGCCGGAAAGAATGGCGTAGTTGAGATTCTTGTCCCGGAGCATATTGGAGACGTAGGCGCTGATGATCCCGCCCTTGGAGGCGCCGACGACGGTGATGTTGGCCGGCGAGATCCCGCTGGCCAGGAGCTGCCTGATCTCGGAACCAATCTTTTCGGCATAAGCGAGAACCTGGGTGCCTTTTTCCCGGGCCTCGCTGATCACCGTGAATCCTTCCCGGGCCAGGGCGTCGAGGATGAGCTGGTACTCATAGTATCCGTGTTCTTCGCTCTTCGGGCGGATGCCCGCCTCTTCGACGATCAGGCCGTGCAGGTAAAAGAGGTAGTGGCCTGAATGGTCGGGGTGGTCCGGTACGTGCTGGAGGATACTGCTCTTATTCGTCGGCATCCGTGGCTCCTGTGCGGCAAGATTTGATAAACAGATTATTCCTTGGGCAGGGTAAAGACAAAATTGGGGTGGCCCGAAGGCGATTCATCATACCACAGATCCCCGCCGTGGCGGCGAACTAGTTCGCGGATAACTGGCAGTCCGACACCTGAACTCCCTTCGCTCTCGAACATCTCAAACATCGATTTTCTTTTTTCCTCAGGAATGGAGTGACCGTTGTTGAAGACATTCAGGCGATATACCTGGCCCTTATCTTCAAAACCATAGGCAATCGTCCCTCCTCTCGGAGTGTAACGGATGGCGTTGGAGAGCAGGTTTCGGTAAACGATGGCGAGCCAGTTTCTGTTGGCGGAGACCAGAATTTTATTGCCGGGGATGCCGCCGAGACGGTTGTCGATTAAAATTTCCCCCCTCTCGATCTCCTGGGCAAATTCGCCAAGAATGGGATCGATAATATCCTCACGAAGATCGAGCTTTTCTTTTTTGCCAATGGCACTCGATACCATCACCGTTGATTTGGTCAGATATTCGCCGACAATTTTTTCGAGTTTGATCATCCGGTTAAAGACATCGCTGAGCGTCTGCTTGACGCTTTCGCTGACCTCGCCGAATCTACCCCGGGCGAGCAGTTTGATGGTGGCGGCGATGGAGACGATGGGGGAGCGCATGTCGTGGGTCGCGATCGAGAGCATGCGGAGAATATGCCTTTCCAGATTTTTTCGCTGAGAGATATCGCGAGAAATTCCTATCACCCCGATAATTTCCCCGCCGACCTCCTTCCAGGGAAATTTCGAAACCGAAATCCAGGATTTACTGCCGTCCGGACGGGTCAGCTCTTCCTCTTTATCGACGATCGACTCGCCGGTTTCCATAATGAAAATTTCATCGTCCCGGCATTGCCGCGCCTCCTCCAGGGGAAGAAAATCAAAGTCGGTCTTGCCGATCATCTCCTCCCAGCGCACCAGCGACCGTCGCGCCTTGGCCTCACTGACCAGGGTAAATCTCCCGTCCATATCCTTGAAGAATATGGAGTCTTCCGAGTGGCGCAGGAGCGCCATCATCTCTGGACACCGCTGATTGAAATTGTTGGCCATAGCTGCCCAAAAGAACGAGATAAAGGTTGGTGGTTTTGCTGGAGTTTTGATAATTTTATCACAAGCCGCGGCAATTACCAGGCCGATGTTACAGGTTTGCAGCCACTTCCCGCAAAGTTTGGCGTTGGCTGCCGCAAGCCTTGCGGTTCAGGCGCACTTGCTATAAATTGTCGGCTACTCTATGCTGGGATGTAATTGCGCCGATGCCCGGTGAAAACAAGACCAGCCTCCACAGGATTGCCGAAGTCCGCCTCAACCGGCACCCGCTTCCCAAGAGCAGCCATGAAACTTCTTTTTGAATTTTTTCCGGTTCTGTTTTTTTTCATTGCCTATAAGTTGTTCGATATTTATGTCGCGACCGGCGTTGCCATTGCCGCCACCTTCGTGCAGGTTGCCGTTGCCTGGTATCGCACGCGCCAGGTGGCCACCATGCAGCTCGTCACTCTGGCGATCATCATCATCTTTGGCGGGCTCACCCTCTTTCTCCAGGACGAACAGTTTATCAAGTGGAAACCGACCGTCATCAACTGGCTATTTGGGGGGGCGTTTCTCGCCAGCCATCTTTTTGGTGATCGGACCGCCATCGAGCGGCTTATGGGTGCCAACCTGATTCTGCCGAAGCCGGTATGGCGGCGGCTGAACCTCGGCTGGGTCCTCTTTTTTCTCGGTATGGGCGGCGCCAACCTCTATATCATGAGTTACTTTGACCGCGACACCTGGGTCAATTTCAAGCTCTTCGGCATGCTCGGCCTGACTCTGGTGTTTGTCGTCCTCCAGGCGCTCTATCTTGCCCGTTATGTGAGCGAATCGGGGCACAAGGAATAGTTTTTTTTAGCTGTCGGCATCCTGCCAGGGAAGGGTGCCGCGCCGGAGCAGCAGCTCGAACTGCTCGGCGGGAACCGGCCGGCTGGCCAGGTACCCCTGGATCAACATTTCGTCCATGCCGAGAAGCAGGCGCCGCTGCTCCTCGGTTTCCACCCCCTCGGCAACGATCGCGAGATTGAGAGTACTGGCAAGCGACGCGATGACCGCGGCAATTGCTTTACTGTCGGAGTCTTCAACGATATCCTTGATGAAAGAACGGTCGATCTTCAGGCCGTCGATGGGCAGCCGTTTGAGATAGGCGAGGGAAGAATAGCCGGTGCCGAAATCGTCGAGATAGAACTTCGTGCCCAGTTGCCGCAAGGCCCCCATGATCCGCTGTGCCTTGGCCAGATCGCCCATAACCATCGATTCGGTAACCTCGAAATAGAGCCGGCCCGGTGCCAGCCCGGTTTCCGCCAATACCCTGGTGAGGAGAGCGACCAGGTCCTGCCCGACAAACTGGCGGGGAGAGATATTGACGGATAGCCCGAACTCGTAGCCAGCTTCCTGCCATATCTGGGCCTGCCGGGCGGCGGCGCCGAGCACCCACTCGCCGAGGGGCAGAATGAGGCCGGAGTCTTCCGCCAGGGGGATAAATTCACTCGGGGAAATCACCCGGCCCTCGTTGTGCCATCTGATCAGGGCCTCGGCGCCGACTATTTTGCCGGTGGCGATGTGGACCAGGGGCTGATAATAGAGCTCGAATTCATCGTGTTCGAGAGCTTTACGCAACCGCATCTCCAGGGCGATCCGGCGATGGGCCTGGACATCCAGCTCGGGAGCGAAAAACTGGTAGTTGTTGCGGCCGAGGTTTTTGGCGCGGTACATGGCGACGTCGGCGTTCTTGACCAGGGTCACCGCTTCGCTCCCGTCATCCGGGGCAATGGTGACGCCGATGCTGCCGGTGATAAAAAATTCGATATCCCCCTCGTAAAAGGGTTGCTTCAGGCTGTCGAGCAGGCGAACGGCGATGAGACTGACCGTGCTGATCTGCTCAACCTCGGAGAGGAGGATGAGAAATTCGTCTCCGCCCAGCCTGGCGATGGTGTCGCCGGCCCGCATCAGGCTGGCCAGCCGTCGTGACAGCTCGACCAGCAGATTGTCGCCGGCGGCATGGCCAAAGGCATCATTGATATGCTTGAAGTTGTCGAGATCAAGGTAGAGGAGGGCCAGTTTCGTGCCTGATCTCTTCATTTTCTGCAGGGCCATCGCCAGACGATCGTTGATCAACAGGCGGTTCGGCAGGCCGGTCAGCGCATCATGCTGGGCCTGATGTTCCAGGGCTGCCTGCTGGCGGACCAGTTCCGATACATCGTGAAAGATGGAGACGAAATTGGTGGTCTTGCCCTGCGGATTTTTCACGGCGCTGATTGTCAGCCATTCAGGATAGGCCTCGCCGCTTTTCCGCCGATTCCAGATTTCTCCGGCCCACTGGCTGTTGACCATGAGCTGGTGCCACATGTCCTGGTAAAAAGTCGGAGGATGTTTATCCGATTTGAGGATCCGCGGGTTACAACCGATCGCTTCGTCGGCCCGGTAGCCGGTGATTTTCGTAAAGGCCGGATTAACCTGCAGGATCGTGCCCTGGGCATCGGTGACGACAATGCCCTCGATGGAGTTATCGAAGACCTTGGAGGAGAAGACCAGCCTTTCTTCGGCATTTTTTCGGGCCGTGATATCCCGGATCACCGCGAGAATATAGTCGGGCTGTTGCCCGGCAGTCCACAGGGGCGAGGCGGTGAGAAAAACCCAGACGATTTCGCCGTCTTTGCGAATGTAGCGTTTTTCGATGGTGAATTCGGGAATTTTGCCGTCGAGCAGCTGCCGCATGTGGTCGAGCTGATTGGCCAGATCCTCGGGGTGGGTGATATTCTCGAAGGTCATCCGTTGCAACTCGTCAAGGCTGTAGCCGACGATCTCGCCGTATTTTTTGTTGATGCGCCGGAAAACGAAGGTTTTCGCGTCCATCTGCGCGACCCCGACGCTGGCCATCTCGAAAAAAGTACGGAAATGCTGCTCGCTGGCGGTCAGGGAGGCGGTTCTCCGCCGCACCTGGCCGGCCAGTTTCCGGTTAAAGACGAAAAGGCCGAGACCGACAAAAACACAGAACAGGGCAACACTGCCGAGAGCGGTCAGAATAACGCCCATGCGCTGCTGCTTCTCGGCGACTACCCGCTCGCGGAACTCGGCATAGAGAAATTCCTGAAGATTAACGTCGGCCTTCATCATCCCCAGCTTGACAAAGGTGTCGGCAATATGGCGCCAGCGCTGCGGGTTCATATGACCGATCTCAACAAACCGGGGTTGGATGAGACGCTCCATGGCCTCCGCCTCAAAGAGCAGCTGCTCGAGCTGTTTTACCCGCGAATAGTCGGAACGGATCAGCTCGGCAATTTCCCGGGGATGGGCCATGGCATACAGCCAGCCCTGCTGGACCGCCCGGCGGAAGGCCTCGAGCCTGGCAAAGTGGCTGCGAACTTCGTGTTCGGTGGTGATGATGCAGTCGCCGTAAAAATCGATGCCGTAATTGAGCGGCTCGATAGTCGTCGACTCTATCCCCTCCCTGGCGAGAAGATACGGCTCATTGGTGAGATAGGCGGTCTGGCCGTCAACGCGGCCGGCGATGAGGTCGTCAAGACCCCAGGTGTGGGGGAGAATGTTGACGGCGGGTATCGGGATTCCTTCCCACACCAGCATGGCGAGACTTTCGGGATCGGTCTCGAGGGTGAGCATGATCCGTTTCCCTTTGAGACTCTGCGGGGTGTTGAGGCCGCTGTCCCGGCGGGTGATGACCACCGCCGGTGAGTGCTGAAAGATGGCGGCGACCGCCACCAGCGGCAGGCCCTGCTGGCGCTTGATGATGACGGCCGGCGACTCTATGGCAAAATCAACCTTGCCGACGAGCAGTTCGTCAACCGGACTTACGCCCGGCTTGCCTTCAAGCAGCTCAACGGTAAGCCCCTCGTCCCGAAAATAGCCTTTGGCGATCGCCGCGTAATAGCCGGCGAACTGGAACTGATGGCGCCATTTCAGCTGCAATCGGACATTTTCAGGGGGGCGGCCGGCCTCAGGCTCCCGGGCCATGGCGGGTGAGAGCAGCGACAGTCCGGTCAGAACGACGAGAACTCCCCAAGCGACCGACCGGGCCGTCCAGGCGGCAAGAGGGACGGCCGACTGGCGCCGTCGTGAAATTGGGACTATTCCAGAATAACTGTTCGATCGCATGACCCAGTCCGCCTGATGAGGGGGCGCTGAAAGGAGTACCCCCTTATGGGGTGGTAGAAGTATCCTGATTTTCAATGGTATCAATTCCGTAACGCCGGTTCAAGGCGAAAGAGGGACTGTGGCGAAATGGCCGGGAGCCGGGAACGAAAGGCGGCAGGCAGGATGATGACGGGGAAATTTTAAGCAGAGTCGGAAAAAGAGAAGGTGGAGCGGGAAACGAGATTCGAACTCGCGACTTCAACCTTGGCAAGGTTGCACTCTACCACTGAGTTATTCCCGCTCATGTGTGCCGATGAGGATGCGATTTCTAGCAGAAGGAGACGCCGAAGTCAATATTTTTTTCACGCGGCACCGGTCATGGAAGCTCGCGGTAATTTTCAAGATGTTCGACGAGGATAGCCAGGCCGGTGGTGATTTCCGATGGGGAGAGATTGCCGTAGCCGAGCAACAGTTGGTCGTGATGCCGGTCCGGACCGATGGCATGGGTGGCAACCGGAATCGTTCTGGCGGTCGCGTTTTCGTCACCTCCGGCGAGCCGATGGTTCTTCGCCTCCGGTCTATTCCGGCAGCAGGTCGTAGTAGTAGGTGAGGATATCGGTGCGGGTGACGATGCCGATCATGTTGTCGTCCTGCACGACCGGGAGATGACCGACATCGTTTTCGATCATGATGCGGGCGGCAACCGACGGCGAATCTCCCGGGCCGATGGTCAGAATTTTTCTTGCCATGAAGGCCTTGACCGGGCTGTCCCACTGGCTGTCCTTTTT
>JBBRGP010000150.1:0-6410 GCA_038224105.1 Desulfobulbales bacterium
ATAAGAATATTTATGATTTCCGTTTCTTTGGTGATCGGTTTGCGATAGGCGGTGGTAAGCACCCTCACCACATTGCCGAGTTGAACGTATTTAAAACTGACAAGGGCGGCCGCCAGGGTCCCGCCGGAGACAATCAACCATCCGGAAAGATTGAAGTAGAGCTCGATATTGCCGTTCATGACAAAACCGACGAGAAATATCCCGGCGCTGAGAAGGAGTCCGATAAGGTTCTTGTTTTTCATGGAGGTTGTCTGGGTTTAGTTCAGGTTTTCCGCCGTTGCCGGCAATGGCTCCGGCAGTCTCTTGGAGATGATTATCTCGACCCGGCGGTTTCTGGCGCGATCTTCCGCGGTAAGGTTGGGGGCGACCGGGCGATAGGAGGAATAGCCGCTGACCACGAACTGGTTCGGGTCCATGGCGAACTCCTCGATGAGATAGCGTGCCACCGAACTGGCCCTGGCCACCGAGAGTTCCCAGTTACTCTTAAACCGCGTCGAGCGCATCGGGATGTTATCGGTATGGCCGACGACATTGATCATATAGGGGGAGTGGCGGATGACCGCGGCGATTTTCCGCAGAGATTCTCCGGCCTCCTCGGACAGTTCGCTTTCACCAAGGTTAAACAGCAGGTCGCCGGTCAAAACAATCCGCACGGTTTTGTCGGGGACGATATCGATGGCGGCAAACTTGTCGAGGTTGTTACTCTCCAGGGCCCCTTTGCCAAGAGTATACATCTCCTGAAATTTGTCGGCGGGCGGGGCTGCGGCCTGACCGGGGACGATCGGTTGGGGACCAAGGACATCCTCGTCCGGCAGCGGCACCGGCGGCACCGCCAGAGGGGGCGCGATGACCTTGCCCCGGTCGATTGTCACCGCCAGGGTCTCGGGGTGAATGGCGATCGTTTTCTCCGGCGCCGTCCTCGGTTTTTCCTGCGCTACCTCCGGTCGGGCGGTATCGGCGGGCGGCGGCAGGGGGTGTTCGCCCTGGAGCAGATTGTCGGCCGGCACCCGATCGACCTTTTTGACCGTGCCGGCGGTTATCAGCGGCAAGCCCGGTTGGATGGGTGAAAAAGGCAGACTCGCCTTGCCTGGACTTATCGATTGCAGGGCCTCCGTGGTATCGCCGCCGATGATTTCCGGTTTCTTTTTGGCGAGAAATTCCTGGTGGGCCGCCTGGTAAGCATACATCGCCAGAAAGAGCACGAACATGGTCATCATCAGGTCGGACCAGGCTACCGACCAGTGTACCGGTCGCGGCATGATCGAAGGAAAATGGTCATCGTCAATAAAAAAGACGGTGTTGCTCTGGGAACGCCTCTCGATGTTGACGATACTCGAAGCATATTTGCTTCTTCCCATGCCGACCGGGAAGTCGCGGATTGCCGAGAAGCCGCCCCCCTCCGGGATGGGGTCGGCCGGTTCGATATTCTGATGTGGTTCAGTCATAGCTCAGTTGCCCCTTCCTCGCCATCCCATCCACCACCTGTTTTTTGAATTCGGCCAGGCCGATACGTTCCATGAATCGCGAGGTTCGTTCTTTTTTCCGCCCGTGTTCCCGGTAAAAATCAAGACACCTGGTAATCAGGTGGATGGCTTGGTCGTCGGTCAGATTTTCACCGAGGATGTCGCCGATGCGCGGGCGATTGCCTGAATGGCCGCCAAAGGCCACGGTCCACCCGCTTTTTCTGGCCAAGGCTCCGATATCCCGGACAAAACTTTCACCGCAACAGAACTGGCAGCCGGAGACCCCGACTTTCAGTTTGGCGGGGAGTTCCTGGTCGGCCAGCAGGTTTTCCAGGCGAATCCCAAAGCCGAGGGAATCGCCAACCCCGAATTTACACACCTCCGTGCCCGGGCAGGCCTGGACATAATGGAGGCAGAGCTCGGTCGCCTTGCCGGGCTCCATGGCCAACTCCTGGTAGATGGAGGCAAGCTGTTCCTCTTTCAGGCCGACAAGGGCGATTCTCTGGCCTGAGGTTATTTTGACGATCGGGATGGCGAATTTTTCGACCGCATCGGCAATTGCCCGAAGATGCTGGCGGTCGAGCAACCCCCCGGGAATCCTGGGTACAACCGCATAGGTGGTCTTATCTCTCTGGAGAATGGCATGTGGGGGAGTGTTGCGCTGCATGGTGTTGCTCCTGTTATATCTATGGAAGGCCCGGTCAGCCGGATGATAGAGCCACCACGACGGGTGGTAGAGATGCCCGCCCGAATCGGCGCCTGCCTCGATCACCGGGGTCAGCTTTAATTAAAAAACCGGTTTAAAGTCAAAGAAGTGCCGCGTCTCGAGTTTTCTGTAGGTATGGGTTTCCCCGCGGGCGACAAAGGAACTGGTGATCGCGCCGTTGGCGGTGAAACGCACTCCCTCTAGAAATTCGCCATCGGTAATACCGGTTGCGGCAATGGCGACTTCCTTGCTGCGGATCAGATCCTGAGCCCGAAAGATCTTGTCGTAATCGTGGATGCCATGTTTTGCCGCCGCCTTTTTATCCCGGTCATTTTCGTAGAAAATCTTTCCTTCGAAATATCCGCCGAGGCAGCAGATGGCGGCGGCCACCAGCACCGCCTCCGGGGCATAGCCATAGCCGATGTAGATGTCAGCTTTTTCGCCGGTAATCGCGGCAAGGCAGCCGGACACCTCGCCTTCTTCAATCAGTTTGATGCGGGCGCCGCAGCTTCTGATTTCGTTGATTAATTGGGTGTGCCGGGTTTGGTTGAGAATGCAGACGGTGACGTTCTCGGTGTATTTTTTTAGGGCCCTCGCCACCCGTTTGACATTGATGATCGGCGGCTGATTGATATCGATGACTTCGCCAACCTGCGGACCGACGACAAGCTTGTACATGTTGAGGTTGGGCACCGATTGCACCGATCCGGCCTTGGCGATGACGGCGTAGGAGGTCGAGTTATTTTTGCCGTCGGCCGCCGAGTGATAGGCCTCCAGGGCGATGGTCATCAGGTCGGTCTTCTCGCCGCCTTTGCCGAGCACCTCGGGCAGCTGGTAAATCTCCGGGCGGTTGACAAAACGGTCGTTGATGAGGACCCCCTCGATACTCAGGCGATTGAGGGTCTTGGTTATCGCCTTTCGGGTTTGGTTGAGGATGTCCTGGTGATCTCCCAGTCCCTGCAGGCGCGCCGCCGTCAATGCCGCGATTTCCGTTGCCCGAACGATTTCCATTCCGTAGTTGGTATCCATAGCGAGTATTTTTCAGCGTAGTTATAGAGGTGTCGGATGCATGCCATTTTGCGTCGCACACTGCATCAGGCGCTGCATGATCCGGTCGCGGTCCTGGCGGAGCTTCTGGCCGGCAATGGTATCCTTAATCTTCATGGGTTGCGGGAATTCATCAATGAGTTCGATGTCAAGAGGCGCCGACTCAAGCTTTCTTTCCGCCTCCTGGATCTCGTCCGGGGTGGGCAGGATGATGCCGTACAGTTGATGGGGGGTGTGGACCAGGGAGTGGCCCCGGTTGTAATAGGCGGCGGCGAAGCCCCCGTCAACATTGATGGCGACGCCATCCTCACTGGCCATGAGCAGCCCTTTTTTATAGTTTACCGGGGTATGGCCAAAGATCACCCGTTTCACTCCGAATTCCTGCTGCATCTTCTTCTTGAAGGCGCTGGTCTGCATATTGTCCTTCCAGAACAGACTTCTTTCGCTGTGGGTTTGCTTGTCTATGAGGAAATACCGTTCGAAGGTTTTCATCGCATGTTTGCCAAAGAACGGTGATTTCGGGCCGCACCAGAGATAGAAAAAGAGCGCCTGATCGTCTTTGCTCTGGGCCTCGCCGGCCAGGTATCTCCGGCCTACTCTGGCGATGGTGTCCTGGATGAAGGTGAGCAGGTCCTTGCCGCGGCGGCCGAGGAATTCCTCGAACTCACCCTCGGCGGTGGATGGCACCAGCGCATGAATATTGAGAAAATTGTTCTGAATATGATAGGTCTTGCCCTTGGTAAAGAGAAAGCTCAGGAGACGTTTGAGGTGGCTGTTGGTGGTGAATTGGCGGGTCAGGCCATCCATGAGATGGTGCTCTTCATCCGTCAATCTGCCCGGATCGGTCACATCTACAGTGGGGAAATGGGTGTCGTTGAGGACATTGCCGGGGCCGGTGGATTGAAGGAGAGTGGCCAGGCGATCGAGCCATAGCCGGGACTCCATCTGGTATGCCGGGAAATCGCGAATGGTCTGTTCTTCCAGTTTGAACTGGATGATCGCCAGGGCCTTTTCCATGGAGCGGCCTTTGCTGGTTTTAGCCTTGAAATTGCCGGTAACCTGGGCAACCGGGTAGATGCGTTCGGCAAAATCGGCGAGTTCACTGCTGTCGAAACGCAGCCGGTCAAGAAACTCGAAATGATCATACCGACAGGTGATGCGCAGGGCTTCGGCGATGAGCGAACGGTTGCCTGAGGCCGCACCCATCCAGAGAATGTCGTGGTTGCCAAAGACATAGTCGACCATGTCCCGGTAGAAATGGGAGGAGAGGATGCGAAGAATCTTGTCCGGCTGCGGCCCCCGGTCAAAGACATCGCCCAGAACCTGGATGCGGTCGAGCAGCACCTGGCGAACGGCATGGGAGAGGTGGGCGATCAGCCGGTGCGAGATGACGCTCTCCTCGAAGATCTGGTCAGGGACCGGCAGTCCCGAGAGAAGCCGGTTGATGATGTCGCGGAATTCCGGCCGGAAGATTTCACTGCCATGCGCCCTGATATTGGTCAGCTTGTATTTCAACACCTCGACCAGGCAGAGAATGACGTCCTGCATGTCCATCTGGAAGACATCGTCCTCGAAATACTGCTGTTTCCGGATAATTTTGGTCAGATACTGGATTTTTTCGGCGCTAAAGGTGTTTGGCAGGGCCTCTTTGCACGTTTGGTAGAGCATGCCGAACCGGCCGCGCAGAATCGACTTAAACCGGTCACCTTCGCCGTGCAGATCGCTGATCCACAGGGTTGTCGGAATATTGGAGTTCAGTTCAAGCTCTATATCGAGGAGCTCATTGGACAGTTTATCGATCTCACTGACCCTGAGCTCCGCTGCTCGATTGCTGTCAGCACTCTGTTTGTGTAAGGGAGACATGGCACCACCGTTTACCATCGTGAATGGGAAGGAACGTCGTCCTGTGTCGTCGCACCCCTTCCGGGGGAATTTTCGCCGCAGGCCGATAATACTCTAATATATCAAAATATTGATCAATAGCCTAGAAAATCCATGTCGGTGCTGTCAGCTCATCAAATCCGCAGGCGGTACTCCTTACCACTATCGGAATCTTTTGGTAAAGCCTGGCCTGCCCCCGACTCGGGCGGAGGCGAGAAATAGCAATTGCAAAAATGGGCCGGAAAGGATAGCTTTCCAAATTTCATAACTACGGTAGTTGAGTCACCGGTTGTGCAAAAGTGTAATGGCGTTTTCACCATCCACGCCTCGATACAACTGGTGGGATTGACAACTTAGCAGGAGCTAAATTATGGCATTTACTCTCTTTCCCAAATCTATCCGTTTTTTTGACATGCTCATCAAGCAGAATCAGATCCTCAAAGAGATCGCCGCCGATCTCAATCTGATTTTTGAGGATCTGACCTTGGTCGATGAGGTGTTCAAACGCATCAACGTCAAAGAGGTGGAGGGAGACGAACTGTGCCGGGAGATTGCCCGCCAGCTTTCACAAACCTTCATTACGCCGATAGACCGTGAAGACATTTATCGTATCAACCTGGCTCAGGAGGATTCGATTAATTTTCTTAAAAGTATTGCCGCCCGCACCCGAGTCTCAGGGCTCTCTCGAATCCTCTTCCCGGCCAAGAAGATGGTGGGCAATATCCACCTGATGGCAATCCACACCGGCGAGATGATCGAGGCGCTGAAGGCACAGCAGGAAGTCAGTCAGATTGTCCGCAAGATCAAAAATCTCAAAGGGGAGTGCGAAATGCTGCTCAGTACCGGGCTCTCTGAGCTCCAGGACGCTGAGATTACAGAGTTTAAAGCGGTGGTCAATATCATTAAGTTCGTTCAGGTGTACGATCGTATCGAACAGGTCATTGAGCGGATTGATGACCTGTCCGATGCAATCGAGGAGGTGGTGCTGAAAAATGCTTGATATCCCGGTACTTCTCGTTGTCATTGTGGTTGTCGCTTTGATCTTTGACTTCACCAACGGCGCCCACGACTGCGCCAACGCCATTGCCACGGTGGTGTCGACCAAGGTCCTTGCGCCGCGAACCGCGGTTCTGATGGCTGCCGCGCTCAACCTTGTCGGCGCGCTTCTCGGCAACGAGGTGGCGCATACCCTGGGCAAGGGTATTGTCAACACCGAGGTGGTCATGGGCAGTCAGATTCTGGTGCTGGCGGCTCTGATCGGCGCCATCGCCTGGAATATCCTGACTTGGTACTACGGCCTGCCCTCCTCCTCC
>JBBRGP010000151.1:0-6393 GCA_038224105.1 Desulfobulbales bacterium
AGGCAATCCGGGCATCATCGGCGGGGTTATGGCCATAGATGTGGGTCTCCAGATCGGCCAGCAGCTCAAGGGCAGTCCCGTCCTCGCGCAGGACATTGCGAAAGGCCTGGTAGGTGTTGCGTAACTGGCGATCGGGAGCAAAAAGCCGGGTCAGCCAATGCCGATAGAACGTGGTAATCGCCATGACTTTTTCTCCTTATTTATATGGGGGTGGGTACCGTCGACAATCTGCGCTTATCTAAGGTACTAATGGATTCGAGAATTCCCTGCAAGAAATTTTCTCAAAACCCAGCACTGTGGTCCTCCCTGCCGGGGGGCAGATAGTCATGGGGAGGGGAACAGAACGGCGGCGAAAGTATTGGCACCTGAGATTTCCGTTGAGCAGGATACGAGGTATCGGCTATGATACGGGGTTTAGACCGTTTCAGCCCCGAGGAACAAAATCGTTGCTTATTTTTACGCCTTGAGGGAATACGGAGAAGTGTGTCCTGTCAGGGATCCGCAAACAGCGCCGGAACCTGTAAATCCCCTTTGCCGCCGCCAAACACCATGAACCGATCGGAACGTGAGAATTACCTTGAAGTATGTCAGTCTCTGCCCGCTGAACAGCAAGCCATCGTCAAATTACTGGCGGTATTTTATGATTACAGTTCCATGATCAATCTCGGTAATTGCCTGTTCAGTCTCGGCATCAATGAGGGTGGCCGGGAACTCAGCAGCAAATCGCTCAAGCTGCGCCTGAGATCCTTGATTTCAGCTGGCCTGGTTGAGGAGGCGCAAAAATCCGGCGGGGTCCGCTGTTCGCGGAGTTTGGCCGAGGTGATCGTCAGGCGGATGGTCGCCGAAAAACAATTCGAACGCTACGCCGACATTATCGCCCAGCATAATCCGGCCGGCGTCGGCTATCATTCGTATCTCTCGGTGGAGCAGTGTCTGCGCGCGGCGCGGATCGCATTTTATCGCGGCGAGCCGACCAGGCTCAACGAAATTCTTGGGAAGGGCCGACGGTTTATTCCAAATTTCCCGGCGAGCGACGATATCCTGCTGTCCTGGTTTTTGAATCCATTGGATATCGAATGGTGCCGCCGTTATCAACCGACGGTGCTGGACGGACTGCTGGAATATAGCGCGCTTCATCAGCTGCTGTATCTCTATGCCGAACCGGAAATGACCGCGGCCTTGACCCGCCAGGTCGAGGGCGACAGGGAGATTGAAAAGGGATTTCTGACTCGCGTGACCATGGAACTGCAACTGTTGCGGGGCGAATGGCAGGCCGTGAAAAATAGGCTTGAGGATCGGCAAGATCCGGAATTGACGGCCATATTGGCGACGGTAACCTTCCTTGAAGGTGATTATGATGAGGCGGTTTCGCGTTTTGACAAGGCCCTGTCCCGGCTGAGAAAAGAGTCAGGTCAGCGCGGCACCTATTTTTACGGCCTGGCCGGGGTGTTTTATCCCCTCGCCATCTGGAAAAGTGGCGATCTGAAACAACGCGCCGGGCTGACGACGCTTCTCGGCCAGGCTATCAAAAACCGAACCTATTGGTCCGATGTTTATCGGCTTCTTGACCAGTTCTTTCAGTTTTTGCAGGGCAATCTTGAGTTTCGCGATATCCTCCTGGACAGCGATATATCCTACGAAATCAGCGATGGCCTGACTCCGGACGGCACCCCGCGGACGGTGATCGTCCGGCCGCTACTGCAGCAGGTGTTGGTCCTGCTCATTAAATACTGGGTGAAGGCCGATGATTATCATTTTGTTCCCGGCCCGAGCCGAAAGCTGTACAACCACCTCCAGGCCAACGGCTACCGCTGGCCGGCGGCGGAACTGGCGAAGGTCTTCTCGGCCATCGAGCCGGGCAGTGCCGGGTCATGGGACCGGGGTTTTTTCGCGGGTGGGAATCGGGCGCTGGCCGACCTCTTCGTCAGTCAACCCGATTGGGAACTGGCCCTGAAATCTCTCGCCAAACTGGCTAAAAGCAGCAAGAAAAGCGATATCCCCGCGGAAAAATCTTCCCGCCTGGTGTGGTTACTGCGGTTTGATCAAGGCCGTCAACATCTGCACATCGATTCGCGTGAACAAAAGCTGCAGGCCAAAGGCGGTTGGAGCAAAGGCCGGGCCATAGCCATGAAGCGGCTGGCGCTGGAAGCGGACAGCCTCGATTATCTCAGCGATCATGACCGGAAATTGTGCGCCCGGATCAAGGTCTACCGCAATAACGGCTGGTATCACGGCGGGGAGACCTATGACTTCGCCGCCGACCTGCCGCAGGTCCTGATCGGTCATCCTCTGGTGTTCTGGAGCCACGCCCCGGAGGTGCGGGTGGAGCTGGTGCGGGGCGAAGTGGAGTTGCGGGTGAAAAAGCAGGGCAAAGGCCCGAAGATCAACATCAGTTTGGTGCCGCTGCCGGCTGCCGAGCAGAAATTCCATATCGTCAAAGAGGGGCCGACCCGCCTGAAAGTGGTAGAATTTACCGCCGAGCACCAGCAACTGGCCACGATTCTTGGCAGCAAAGGCCTGGACGTGCCGCTCTCGGCGCAAGACCGGGTACTGCAGACCTTGACTGAGATTTCCGGATTGCTGACCGTGCACTCCGACATCGGCGGCAGTTCCAGCTCCGCCGAACAGATCGCCGCCGACGCCACGCCCCGTCTTCATCTCCTGCCGCTCGGCGCGGGTCTGCGGGTGGCCTTGCTGATTCGCCCGTTTGCCACCGGCGGTGCCTTCTACCAGCCCGGCCACGGTGGGGAGAGCGTGCTCGCGGAGATCGCCGGCAAACCGCTGCAGGCGCGGCGCGATCTGCCCCTTGAAAAACAGCGGGCGGAGGCGGTGTTGGCGGGGTGCCCGGCCTTGCAGCAGGGAGCAAGGGAGGAGTCGGGCGATTGGTTGCTGGAAGATCCCGAAAAGTGTCTGGAACTGCTCCTGCAGGTCGAGGCGCTGGCGGCCGGGACGGTGATCCTGGAATGGCCGGAAGGGGTTCGCTTTAAACTGCTGGGCAAGAGCGGCGGTGGATTCACCATGCGGATCAAACGCGACACCGATTGGTTCGCCCTCCAGGGGGAACTGCGGGTCGACGAGGGCACGATCATTGAAATCGGGCAATTGCTCGGGCTGTTGCAGAACAGCAGGGGACGTTTCGTGCAGTTGCAGGACGGCCAGTTTGTCGCCCTCACCGACGAGTTCCGCCGGCGGCTCGAGGAATTGAAGAACTATGCCGAGATCAACGGAAAAAAGGTCCGGATCAATGCGCTGGCGGCGTTGACCCTGGAAGACTGGCCGGCCGCTGGATTGAAGGGCGACAAGCACTGGCGGGCCCACCTGCGGCGGCTGAAGGACGCCCGCGAATACCAGCCGCGGGTGGCCTCAACCTTTCAGGCGGAACTTCGTGATTATCAGCGGGAAGGTTTTAACTGGCTGGCCCGCCTGGCCCACTGGGGCGTCGGTGCCTGCCTGGCCGACGACATGGGTCTTGGTAAAACCGTGCAGGGCCTGGCGCTTTTGGTCGAGCGGGCCCCCGATGGGCCGGCCTTGATCATCGCCCCGACCTCGGTCTGCATGAACTGGGAAAGCGAAAGCGCCCGTTTTGCCCCGACTCTGAGGCCGCTGCCGCTCGGCAACGGCGACCGGCAGCAATTGCTCGACCAGCTCGGCCCTTACGATCTGCTGATCTGCAGCTATGGCTTGCTGCAGCAGGAACAGGTGGCGGCGATGCTTGCCCAAATTCATTTTCGAACGGTTATTCTCGACGAGGCCCAGGCGATCAAAAATTTCGCTACCCGCCGCTCCCAGGGGGCGATGACTCTGCAGGCCGATTTTAAACTGATCATGACCGGCACGCCGCTGGAAAACCATCTCGGCGAGCTGTGGAACCTGTTCCGCTTCATCAACCCCGGTCTGCTCGGCTCCCAAGACCGGTTCACTCAGCGTTTTGCTACGCCGATTGAGCGAGACAATAATCCTGAAGCCCGAAAGCAACTGAAAAAATTGATCCAGCCCTTCATGCTGCGCCGCACTAAGACCCAGGTCCTGCAGGAACTGCCGCCGCGCACCGAGATTCCCATGTATGTCGAGCTGAGCCATGAAGAAATGGCGCTTTACGAGGCATTGCGCCGACAAAGCCTTGAGGACTTGAATAACAGCGACGGTCTGCCTGGCCAAAAACACCTGCGGATCCTTGCCGCCATCACCAAACTTCGGCGCAGTTGCTGCAATAGCCGGCTGGTGAGTGGCGACATCGCCCTGCCGAGCAGTAAACTCGAGGTGTTCGGGGCCATTGTCGACGAACTGCTCGCCAACAACCATAAAGCTTTGGTATTCAGTCAGTTTGTCGATCACCTGCGATTGATCAGGGAGTACATCGATGGCCGCGGTATCCGTTATCAGTATCTGGACGGCAGCACCCCGGCCAAAGAACGGCAGCGGCAGGTCGATGGCTTTCAACGCGGCGACGGCGAGTTGTTTTTAATCAGTCTCAAGGCCGGTGGCCTCGGCCTGAATCTGACCGCCGCCGATTATGTCATTCACATGGACCCATGGTGGAATCCGGCGGTCGAAGACCAGGCCTCGGATCGCGCCCACCGCATCGGCCAGCAGCGGCCGGTAACCATCTACCGCTTGATTGCCAAGCGCACCATTGAGGAAAAGATCGTCGCCCTGCACGGCCATAAACGCGACCTGGCCGACAGCCTCCTGGAAGGTGCCGAGTTGAGCGGTAAAATGTCGGCGGACGACCTGTTGGGTCTGATGCGGGCGGATGGCGGCGCGGCCGGGGCGTAATCCTGAACCGCGGCGGTCTGCGGGTCATTATTATGCGGGACACTCCCTATTTATTTGCGAGGCCCGCCTTCAAAGGATTGCGCTCGATATATCGCGCCACCTCCCAAAGATATTGGTTGCTGTCAACCACACATGAGAAAAAACGGCTTTGCCAAATACGGCCGGATTGATTCAATTTTCGGTTAACATATTGCGTGTATACCTTTTATGCGTGCGATTCTTGGCATATTGGTAATGATACTGTAGAGTATTGCGCTGAGCAACGCATTAAATAGGGACTGTACCTTTTATTACTCTACCGGCATATGAAAAAATTACCCAGAACCCTGCAAACAATCTTTAAGTTGGTTATCAGCCTGGCCTTTTTCTCGGTTTTGCTTTCCTTTGTGCAAGGCAACGAACTGCTCGCGGTTTTTCGTAAGGTCAGCTGGCCATGGTTTGCGCTATCCTCTGCTCTCACCCTGATGCAGCTTCACGCAAGTTGCGCCAAATGGAAAATCATCCTTGATCTCAAGGGCCAGCCGTTGCCGTACCGGGAACTTTTGAAAATTTATTGCATCCACTATTTTTTTTCGAATATCCTGCCTTCCACTTTCGGTGGCGATGTCGTACGCTCCTATTACGTTGGACGGCTGATCAACAATCAATCGTACTCGGCGGTCAGTATCTTTGTCGAGCGATTATCAGGAATATTTTTTCTTTTTCTCCTGGTCGCCGTAGCGCCGTTCCTGCGTATCGACCTGCTCAGCAACCCATACCTCTTCGTGCCGGCCTGCGCCGGTCTGACCGGTGCCGCCCTGATCGTCTGGCTGTGCCTTGCCAAAAACCCGTTTGCTCTCCCCAATAAACTGGCGGAAGGCTTTTTCGCTCTCCTTACCCGGCTCGTGGCAAAGGGGAGCTTTGCAAAACTAGCCAAGCCGATTGTGTATACCGAGAGCCTTTACTACAACACTCTCGAACGCCTGAAAAAGCTGAAAGAAGAACTGCGAATAGCCACTGACGCGGTAAAAAACAACCGGCTGTTTGTCCGCCGCCTGATCTACCTGACCCTCCTTTTTAATCTGCTCATGTGGATAAATATATATTCGACATTCAGGGCTTTTCATGTCGAGGTCCCTTTTCTGGCGATTTGTGCGCTGGTTCCCGCTATTATGCTTGTCGCCCAGGTACCGGTAACGGTGCTCGGAAACCTTGGATATTATGAATCGGTATTTGTTTTTTATTTCCTTATGATCGGAGTGGATGGCGCGGAAACCCTGGCGATGAGTCTCTTTCTTCGTTTGAAATCGCTCAGTCTTGGGGGGATCGGGTTTATTGTCTATCTTGCCTATCGGCAAAAACATCGCTTGCCTCCCGAAACGGAGGAATTATCAGCATGAACTGTTCATGTGTCACAGGCAACACCGGGTTTTCACAAGTCAAAGCCACTTGATGTGTTATCATCCTCCACTGAATATCTTTCTGCAGTACCTGCTCGCCTGCCACCGTTTGCTCCTCGCCGCCTGAAAAAAGAAAAGATCCTTTGAGGTGGCTTTTTCTCAACCTACCCCAAGGGATCTCTCATAAGTGGTGGAGCTGAGCGGGATCGAACCGCTGGCCTACGCATTGCGAACGCGT
>JBBRGP010000152.1:0-6368 GCA_038224105.1 Desulfobulbales bacterium
AGTCCGGGGCGATCTTCAGAGAGCATATAGTCGGCGGAACCGAGCTTGGCAAAAAGGCCAAAGCCTTTATTGACAAAGGCGATCTGGTACCGGACGACATCACCATTCCGATGATGGTTTCCCGTCTGCAGAAAGCCGATTGCAAAGAAGGATGGATCCTCGACGGCTTCCCGCGCTCGAAAGATCAGGCGATCACCCTCGCCGAGACTCTCAAAAAGGAAGGCCTGGCCCTCGACTACGTCATCGAGATCGTCCTTGACCGGGAGATCGCCAAGGAGCGGATCATGGGCCGGCGTCTCTGTGTCAACGACAACAACCACCCAAACCATATCGCCTTCGCGGCCATCATGCCGGTGGAAAAAGACGGCAAGCTGGTCTGCCGGGTCTGCGGCGGCGACCTGAAGACCCGCGCCGACGATCAGGACGTCGACGCCATCAGCAAACGTCATGGTATCTACTACGATGAAAAGACCGGCACCATGGCGGCGGTCAACTACTTCAAGAATACCAAAGGACCGAAGGTGATCTCGGTGGACGGCTCGATCTCCATCAAAGAGGTGACCGACGCCATCATGAAAGAGCTGTAATCGCCGGCATGACCGCCACACGTAACTGAGCAGCAGGTCATGGCAATGGGAAAGGGCCTTCTTGTAATCCGGGAAAGCCCTTTTTGTCTTTGCGGCAGATCATGGTTATAACAATCGGCCACCATCCTGAGGTGGCGAAAACTCCGTCGGCGGCCGGTCAATGGCCGGCGAAGCGGACGGGGGCGTTGCGTGAATATGGAAGAACATAAGAAAATGGAAAAAATTGGAAAGGTCTACCTGGTCGGCGCCGGCCCCGGAGACCCCGGTCTCATTACCGTACGCGGCAAAAACCTGCTGGAGAGGGCCGAGGTTGTCGTCTATGACTATCTTGCCGGAAAGAGGTTGCTCAAACATGCGCCTGCCGAAGCCGAACTGATCTATGTCGGCAAAAAAGGCGGGGTAGAGCACAGCTTTACCCAGACGGAGATCAATCAGATGCTGGTCGATCAGGCGCTGGCCGGGAAAATGGTGGTCCGTCTGAAGGGCGGCGACCCCTTTATCTTCGGGCGGGGCGGGGAAGAGGTGCAGGAGCTGCATGCGGCCGGCGTGCCCTTTGAGGTAGTGCCCGGCGTGACCTCGGCCACCGCCGCCGCCACCTATGCCGGTATCCCCATCACCCACCGGGACTACACCGCCTCCGTTGCCTTCCTCACCGGTCATGAAGACCCCACCAAGGAAAGCTCGAATATCAACTGGGAGAAACTGGCGACGGCGGTCGGCACTCTGGTCGTCTATATGGGTATTAAAAATCTGCCGACCATTGCCGCCAACCTCATCAGATACGGGCGAGACCCGAAGACCCCGGTGGCCGTGGTGCGCTGGGCCTCAACCCCGCAACAGCGGTCGGTGGTCGGCACCCTCGAGACCATCACCCAGGTGGTAAAGGACGCCGGAATCAAACCGCCGTCACTGATCATCATCGGCGAGGTCGTGAATCTCCGCGACACCATCAACTGGTATGAGAAGCGGCCGCTGTTCGGCAAAAAAATCATCGTCACCAGGACCCGTGAGATGGCCAGCGAACTGGTTGCCGGCCTTGAGGAATTCGGGGCCAACTGTCTCGAATATTCGACCATCAATATCAAACCGGTCGATTCCTACCAGGTACTTGACGAGGAACTGGAGCGGATCGATGAATATCACTGGATTCTGTTCACCTCGCTGAACGGCGTCAAATACTTCTTTGAGCGGCTGTACGCCAAGGGCATGGATGCCCGGGACCTGAAGGGACCGGACATCGCCGTGGTCGGCAAGAGTACCGCCGATCTGCTCCTGAAATACGGGGTCAATGCCGATCTCATTCCCAGCACCTTTACCAGCGAGGGCCTGGCCGAGAGCCTCCTCGATCAGGGCGTTGAGGGTCGCAATATCCTAATTCCCCGCGTTCTGCACGGGCCCGAGATCCTGCCGGAAACCCTGCGCGGGGCCGGGGCCCAGGTAACGGTTGCCCCGGTCTATCAGAACTGTCCGGCCCGGAGTGATACCGAGATTCTGCGGGCGGAACTGGAAAAGGGGGAGGTGAACATGATCACTTTTACCAGTTCCTCCACCGTGCGCAACTTTTTAGCTCTTCTCGATGTCGACAACCTGGCCGAGTTGACCAAGCTCCTCGCCGGCGTGAAAATTGCGGCGATTGGTCCGATTACCGGAAAAACCGTGACCGACAGCGGATTGCGGGTTGATGTTCAGCCGGAGCAGCACACCATTCCGGCAATGATAGAAGCCATTGTCAACTACTACCGTGGAGAGAGCAGCTAGCCAGCTCCTTTTCCTGCGCGCCGACCTGCCGACCCGGCAGGGCCGGCCGGCAGGGGAGGAACAGCAGGAGGAGGACACCCTGCCGCTGGAGGCCATTTTCTGCCAGGCCTGCGGCGGGGCGGTGACCGACCGGGGGCAGAGGATCTCGGTCGGCGGTTCCCACATCCATACCTTCTTTAATCCCGCCGGAATTGTCTACGAGTTGGGATGCTTCCACCAGGCCGCCGGCTGCTTTACCAGCGGCGAGGCGACCGCCGAATTCACCTGGTTTGCCGGCCACCGCTGGCGCTTTGCCCTGTGCCGCCGGTGCCAGGCCCATCTCGGCTGGTTCTTTGAAATGGATGAGAAGAATTTTTACGGCCTGATCCTTGCCAGGCTGCGGGAAGGGTGACCGGGCGCGGTACCTGACGATCAATTGCCCCTGATCAGGTCGAGGAGGTCTTCCGAGCTCATTTTCGCACTGATGTCGCTGCCCTCGAGCAGGCTGCCGGCCAGGTCGCGCTTTTCCTGATGCAGTTTGACGATTTTTTCCTCGATGGTGCCTTTGCAGACCAGTCGGTAGATGGTGACCGGCCGGGTCTGGCCGATCCGGTGTGCCCGGTCCGAGGCCTGATCCTCGATGGCCGGATTCCACCAGGGATCCATGTGGATGACATAGTCGGCGGCGGTGAGATTGAGCCCGAGCCCCCCCGCCTTGAGGCTGATCAAAAAGAGATCCCCCTGCCCCGACTGAAAAGCATCGACCCGCAGCTTCCGCTGTTTGGAACTGGTCGACCCGTCCAGGTACTGGTAGCTGACCCCCTGATTGTCCAGGTATTCGCGGATGAAATTGAGATGACCGATGAATTGGCTGAACACCAGGGCCTTGTGGCGGCTGCCGAGGAGTTCTTCGATGATCGAGGCGAAGACCCGCAGTTTTGAGCTTTCAATGGCGGTGTTGGTATCGATCAGCCGAGGGTGGCAGCAGGCCTGGCGGAGGCGCATGATTTCCGTCAGGATCTGCAGGTGTCGACCTTTTTTCTCCTTGGAGCTCTCCAGGAGATCGATGGCGTTCTGCCTCAGGGCTTCATAAAAATGTGACTCCTCTGGGCTCATTTCGACATCGAGGGTGACCTCGGTGCGGGACGGCAGCTCTTCCAGAACCTGGGATTTGATTCTTCTCAGGATAAAGGGGCGGATGAGTTTCTTCAGTTTCAGTTTGGCCTCCCGGTCCTGGTAGCGTTCGATGGGGATGGCGAAGCGTTCGTTGAAACTGTTCAGGCTGCCGAGCAAACCCGGGTTGATGAAATGGAAGAGGTTCCAGAGTTCGCCGAGATGGTTCTCGATCGGCGTGCCGGTGGTGATCAATTTGAATTGGGCCTGCAGCGACATTGCCGCCTGGGAGCGCTTGGTCGCCGAGTTCTTGATCGCCTGGGCCTCATCGAGAATGATCGCCTGCCATTTTACCGACGAGAGGAGCTCGTTTTCCTGTTGGAGGAGGGTATAGGTGGTGATCATCAGATCGAATTTTCCCAGTGCCCTGATGCTTTTCTCGCGGTCCTTGCCGGTAAAAAACCGGACGTTGATGGTCGGGGTAAAACGGACCACCTCCGATTGCCAGTTGGTCGACACCGAGGTGGGGGCGACCACCAGGGACGGGCCATTGGCCGCCAGCTCAAGGATGATTGCCAGGGATTGCAGGGTCTTGCCGAGGCCCATGTCGTCGGCCAGACAGCCCCCCACCCCCCACCGGGCCAAACGGGCCAGCCACTCAAAGCCCTCCCGCTGGTAAACCCGCAGCTCGGCCTGGAGGGTCGACGGCACTTCCGCCTTGAAGCTCTGGGCATCGTGGATCCGCTGGAGCTGGCCGTGCCAGCCTCCGTCGGCCAGGGTTTTCACCTGGTCGGTCAGTTTTTCCAGGTGCAGGGCGGCGAGCGGATGGACCAGCACCTCGTCGCCGGCCTCTTCGACGACGCCGTCGGCATAGAGATTGATATCCTCGAGACGCTTTCGGAACTCCTGGGTCAGGGCGATGAATTGACCGTCGCCGATCTCGACGAAACGGCCGTGGGTGTTTTTTAGTTTTGCCAGAAGATCCTTCAGCTCGATGATCCGGCCCTGATCAAGGGTGAGGTGGCCGCTCATGGCGAACCAGTTCTGGCGGTTGGTGCGGATTTTCAGGTTGAGGTTTTCGAGCGACACCTTCTGGGTGATCGTCAGCTTTTCCCCTTCCGGCCATTCGATCACCACCTTGTCGCGGATGGCCTGGAGTTCCATGAGGGTCTGGAGGCAATCGTCGGGGTCATAGAGATGCCATTCCCGGTCGTTTTCCTGCTCCATGTCCATGGCGAGGTCGAGAATCGGGCAGAGTTCCTCGATGTCCCGCGCCTTTTCTTCCTCGAGCGCGAGGTTGCGCCGGGTCTGCAGCCGCCTGCCGTTGACCTCGGCCATGATATTCTCCACGCCCTGACCCGGTTTCAGGTAATGTCCGCCCTCGACGAAGGGTTTGACGAACATCTCCAGGCGAAAGCCGGTGCCGTAGGGGATGAGGTGCATGTAGATGGTCGAATCGGCCTCGACGAAGGTGATGTTGCTCGATTTTCGGCTGGTGCTGTCGGCGGCGATGGCCGAATGGACGGTCATGAAGGAGGAGATGTTGCCGATCGCGGTCAGTACCTGTTCGCTTGCCGATTTCGGGACGGTAATCCCGCTCTTTCCGGTGATCTGGGCGATGCGTCGATGGTTGTCGTTGATGTTGATGATCTTGATCCGGGTGGGGGTTTCCTTCTGGAAATTGATGGTGTCGGCGGTGATCGGGTGGGCAAAGCAGATATGCAAAAACTCTCCCTGTTCCTCGACCAGCAGCTCCGGCTCGCCGGCGACAAACTCGACGGGCGTCTGCGGCGATTCGGCGAGATAGAGATGGGGATGGCCGATCATTGCCGGCAGTGCCTTGTCGATTGTCAGCGCAAAGCTGACCCCTTGGGTTTCGGGATTGAGGGTCCGCTTGATCGCCGCACAGATCCGCCGATCCTGCGAGGTCAGGTAATTGAGCTTGTTGGCCTGGTACAGCCGGGCCAGGGAAATCGGCCGGCCCCGGCTCCAGGCGCCATCGGGAGTCAGTTTCTGTTCACGCGGTGAGATGCCGATCTTTTTGCCGTCGAAGGCGACCATCCAGATCAGCCGGGTCGTCTGCCGCGGCCCCTCCTGGCCCTGGGCGGTGGCCATGATCAGCGCCTGAAGGCTGCGCTTCCACGGTTCCTCCGGCTTGAGGATGGACAGCAGGGGGATGACTCCGGTCTCTTTCCGCAGGGTATGGGTGGCGTTCAGGTAATCGCTATTGTCATGATGGATGGTTGCCAGGATCTCCCCGAGAAGGAGGGTGAAGAAATGGTAGCCGCTCCGGCAGCCCTTGCGGAAATACTCGACGATGGTCGCTTCGACATCAGTTTCGACGGCGCTGTTCAGCCAGTATTGACAGATACCGGCGAAGATAACGGTCAGGACCTGCTGGTGCACGGCCTCGGGCAGAATAACCTCCTCCTCCGTCCCCCCCTTGTTGATATGGGAGTTGACCACCGCGGCGAGAAAATTGTAGGCATCGTTTTCCCGAGCCTTCTGAAAAAGGGACAGGGCAACCCCGATATCGTTGGCAATCTCGTGATATTCCTCCCGGCGGCTGACATTGAGACGGGCGAGGGTGTAAAAGAGCCCTGGCGGGCCGAAGAATGCGACCTTTTCGTCATTGCTGAATTTTTTCAGAAATTTCAGGTCCTCGGCAAAGGCGGTTAAAGCGCCGCTAGTGTCACCCGCCAGGAACAGCAGGGTGCCGCGGGCGCCTGTGCCCTTGAAGGAATCGCTGTGGCTGGCGGCAAGGGCCTTCGCCTCGGCAAGTCTTCCCCGAAAGACAAGTTCGTTGAGCAGCAGTCTTTTAAATGGCATCTGCTCATCGGCCGAGAGGGTCCGGAACTCTCCTTCGGAGTTCAGAAAGGCAAAGATATCCGGGTAATCGGCAAGCGTTTCCTGGCCGTACTGGAGGACATG
>JBBRGP010000153.1:0-6344 GCA_038224105.1 Desulfobulbales bacterium
CTGCCGTCGGCGCCATGACCCGACACCTCCTGGCCATGAACCCCGCCACCTACCCCGGCTTGACGGAGAAACACCTCCATCTGGCGGCGACGATTGAAAACATCCTGATCCCGGCCACGGCCACCACCACGCCGCCGTACATTCTTGACCTCAGCCAAGCAGCGGACTTTCCCGACCTGGCCGGCGGCAAGGCCGCCAATCTCTCGGCGACCGGACGCACCGGGGTCCCCATTCCGCCAGGTTTCGTCGTTACCGCCAATGCCTTCCACCGCTTCGTTTCCGCCAACCGCCTCGAGAACGAGTTTACCGAGCGGTTCCGGATGGTCCATGCCGACGACAACCAGACGATCATCCGTATCACCGGCGAATTGCAGGAACTGATTCTCGCCGCCGAGATCCCCGCTGAAATCGCCAGGCAGATCACCCAGGCGGTTGCAGCCCTCGGCGACGCGCCGGTGCTGGCGGTGCGGTCCAGCGCTCTTGCCGAAGACGGCCGGATTTCCTTTGCCGGCCAGTATGCCAGCGAACTGAACGTCCCCGCCGCCGAGATCCTCGCCGCTTATAAAAGAGTCATCGCCGGCAAATATTGTCCTCGGGCGGTTACCTACCGCATCCGCCATGGCCTGAGCGACGCCGATACCGCCATGGCGGCCCTGGTGATTCCGATGTTCCAGCCGCAAGCCTCCGGAGTGGTCTATACCCTCGATCCGGCAACCTCGGCTGCCGCCGAGGCCATCGGCGTCTACGCCGTATCCGGGCTGGCGGAAGGGTTGGTCGATGGTTCCCGGATCCCTGAAAAATATTATCTTTCCCGGCCGCCCCTGATCGCATGCTTGCCCGAACCGGCCGGGGAGAAAAGCCTTTTGAGCGAACCGGAACTGCTGCGGCTCGGGACATGGGGGATGGTACTCGAGGACCACTTCGGCTGCCCGCAGGATATCGAATGGGTGAAAACCGATACCGCCGTGACCGTCCTCCAGTGCCGGCGACTGCATCAGAAAAAGGACCCGCCCCCGGCCCTGGTCCAGGCCGCCGACCTCGACCAAATCATTTACAGCAATCTCCACTGCGCCGCCGCCGGGATCGCCTGCGGTCCGGTGTTTCATGCGCCAAACGGCAGAGCCTTCCGAGACATTCCCATCGGCTCGGTGGTGGTCACGCCGACCCTGCGCCCGGCCTTGTCGCAATTTCTCGACCGGGTGGCCGGGGTCGTGGCGGACAGCGGCAGCCGGGCCAGCCATTTCGCCTCGGTGGCGAGAGAGCGCGGCATCCCGGTCCTGGTCGGCGAGGGGGTTGAGCTTCCGGCCGGACAGGTAGTAACCGTCGATGCCGGTTCCGGCCGGGTTTTCCGGGGCTGCGTCAATGGCCTGCTGCAGACCGGCAAACGGCCAAACGCCAGCGATTTTCCGGCCGGCAAATATGCCGACCTGGCAAGCCATACCGTCCACCTTGCCCTGACCGACCCCGACAGCCCGGCCTTTGCCCCCGGGCATTGCCGCTCGATGCACGATCTCATCCGGTTCTGTCATGAAAAATGCGTCCAGGAGATGTTCAGCCTGGTCGGCCGCAAAGGCCGGGGTCTCGGCAAGGCGCAAAAACTTGCGACCGACCTGCCGCTGGTCATCTATGTTCTCGATCTTGACGGTCGTCCGGACACCCGAACCAGGGAGGTCCTGGTGGTCGAACACCTGAGCAGTGTGCCGATGCGGGTCTGCTGGCAGGGGATGTCCGACCCAAGAATTGTCTGGGATAAAAGTCAGCACCATGTCGACTGGGAGGGTTTTGATCAAATGAGCGGCGGCATTTTTTCCCTCGACTCAAAGCTGCTCGCCAGCTATGCCGTAGTCTCCCGCGATTATCTCCACCTCAACATCCGCTTCGGCTACCATTTCTCCATCGTCGACGCCCTATGCGGCGAACAGGCCGGGGCCAACTATATCAATTTTCGGTTCAAAGGCGGCGGCGCCGCTGTCGCCCGGCAGCATTTCCGCCTGGCCTTCATCGACCACGTCCTTACTTCTTTTGACTTCCAGACCACCTGGCGGGGCGAGATGCTCGATGCCACCCTGACTCGGGCCTCGGCAGCGGATACGGCGCAGGCTCTGAGACGCCTTGGGATGCTGCTTGCCGCCACGCGGATGATGGATATGCGCATGGCGAGCCGGCAGCAGGCACTCGACGAAGCGGAAAAATTTATCACCCTGGCCGGCACCGGCCCCCAATACCCGAAGGTTATGCCATAAACATGGCCGTCCGATTGGCGCCGGCATTGCCAACGACACGGCTCCAGACTCTGCTTGTGCAACTAAAGTGTTGCACACACAAAAAGATCTTGGCCAAGATCCCCGGGCTTCGCCCAATCATCCTGAAGAAATTCAACACCGCCTCCACCGTGTTGCAGCAAAACCTCCCCCCCTCCTCGCCGCTGCCGTCCCGCAAAACCAACCCGGCATGGCCCACCGCGGCGGCCGTTGCCGACGATCACCCCACCGGCTGTGCAACAGCGCTGTTGCGAAACTGTTCTGGCTGCCCCGCCGTTGCCGGCCTCGTGCCGGCGACCGCCAACCGCTCGAAGCCAATATCACATTGAAATATTTTACCAAATAAAACATTTCCGGCAATCAGGTGAGAGAGCAGGCATAAAAGATGCTAACATCTCACAAGGGCAAGGGGGTAGTCTTTTAAGTCCACCCTTGCGGGGATACCTACCATCCCAGGAAATGAATGCTATGAAACAGATATCGTACCTGCCGACGATCAGCCTTCTCTTACTGTTCCTGTTCGGGGTGACCGAGAGCGCCTGGGCCCTCCAGTCCCACGGCGAGCCGGAAGGACTTTATGTCCACCAGATGGCCCATCTGCTCTTCGCGGCAACCCTGGCATACCTCTTCTGGCACACCCGGAGGACCCCGGCCGTCGTCAGTAAAGGATGGAAATATCTTCAAATATTCTGCGTGCTCCTGGCCTGTTGGAACCTTTTGGCTTTTGCCGGCCATGAGGCCTTCGAGCATCTCACCGTCACCGATTTCATCAACAAGGACACCTGGCGGGAGCAACTGGCCGCCCCCATCGGCCCGGTCAAGGCCCTCTATTTCGTCACCAAAATGGATCACTTCCTCATTGTCCCGGCCCTTCTGGCCCTGGTGATCAGCCTCAGGACCTTTTACCGGGAAGCATGCGCGGGGGTACGGGAATGACCGGTTTGCCCCTCCTTCCGGCGATAACCGTCGAATTCATCGGCTCGGCCCTGGCCATCCTGCTCGCCTTCGTCGCTCTCGGCTATGCCCGGGCTCTGACCCGGCTGCAACCCAACAATTTCATCTGGGGCTTTCTTTTCTACTTCTGTATTGCCATGGCCGCTTTTTCCCTGTCCCGCGGGTTCGGCCATATGCTCCGCATCGTCCTCGTCTACAGCGGCCGAGACCTTCTCTGGAAACAGCTTTCGCCGTTTTCCGGGGGCTTCAACACGGTTTTGATGATCTCGGTGGCCGCCGTCACCATCTATTACTACAAAGGCTTGGCCGCTTATAAAGCAATCCGGACCGAGGCCGAAAAACTGGCCGACGCCAATGCCAGACTGGCATCCAACGCCCACCAGCTCCAGCAGCTGAACACCCATCTCGAGGAGATCGTCGAGGAACGCACCCGCAACCTCTCGGACTCGGAGAAGAAATTCCGTAATCTTTTCGAAAACTCTAAGGATATCATTTATTTTTGCGACATCAACGGCAATATCAGCCATATCAACAGCAGCGGCATTGACCTGCTCGGCTTCGATGCCTCGGCGCAAACGATCAATTTTCACAGCCTGTTCAACAACAAAGAGGTGCTCGAGACCTATATGACCGAACTCTGCGAAAAAGGTTCGGTCAGCGACCTGGACATGCAATGCCGGGGCAGGGACGGGACCACCCGCCATATCCTGCTCTCCGCCAATGCCATCTATGACCAGAACGGCGACATCGTCGGCTGCGAAGGCATCGGCAAGGATATGACCCGCCTCCGGACCATCACCGAGCAGCTCATCAACCATGAAAAAATGGCCTCGGTCGGCCAGATGGCGGCCGGCGTCGCCCACGAGATCAACACCCCTCTGGGGATCATTCTCGGGTATACTCAGCTGATGATGGACGACTATCCCAATGACTCGGAAACCCATGCCAACCTCCAGGTCATCGAGCGGCAGACCAAGGCCTGCCGCCGTATCGTCACTGACCTGCTTAAGTTCTCCCGCCAGTCGGCAAGCGTTAAAGCCCATCTCGATATAAATGGCATTATCGAGGAAGTCCTCTCCGTTACCGAGCACAGCCTGAACATCGACCGGATAACCGTCACACGTTGTTTCGCCCCGGAACTGCCGATGGTCATCGGCGACATCGAAAAACTGCACCAGGTGTTCATCAACCTCTTCAACAATGCCCAGTATGCCATGCCGGACGGCGGGGAATTGACTATATCGACCGACAAGGCCAGGGAGGCGATTCTGGTGACCGTGGCGGATTCCGGCATCGGTATTGCAGATACAATCAAAAACAAGATCTTCGATCCCTTTTTCACCACCAAGGATGTCGGCAGAGGCACCGGTCTCGGTCTGTCGGTGACCTATGGCATCATCCAGGAACATGGCGGGATCATAACCGTAGAAAGCCCGGTTGTTGCCGGGCGGAAAACCGAACAAATGGCGCCGGGCACGGCCTTTCACATCCGCCTGCCGGCCGCCGACAATCACCAGCCCAAAACCAGGGAGGACCAGGAATATGGCGGAAATTCTCGTACTTGACGACGTGCTCGACGCGGTGGTGCTGATCAAAAAAATCCTCACCCGACAGCATCATCAGGTCCACGCCTTTACCGAGGAGGAGGAGGCGCTCGCCTTTGTCGGCAAACATCCTGTCGATCTCGCCATCCTCGACATCAAACTGAAAAAAATGAGCGGCGTCCAGGTCCTGGAACGGATGAAAAAACAGTGCCCGGCGCTCAGGGTCATCATGCTCACCGGCTATCCGACCATCGAAACCGCCCAGGAGGCCCTGCTCCTCGGGGCCGGTGAATACTGCGTAAAGCCCATCGACAAGACCGAACTCGAAGAGAAAGTGGCATCGGTGCTGGCCCGTTGACCGGCAAGCCGGATGGGAAAACCACAAACTGCCTATAAAGGACAAAGTCCGACCAGATAACCGCATTAGCGATCGCCACCCCTTTTACCGAGAGGACGACCCATGGAATTCAATAACCTGACCGCCATCATCGATTTCGCCATTACCCAGGAAAGTGAGGCCGCCGACTTTTATCGCGCCATCGGCGAAAAAGAAGCCCCGGGGAGTAAAAAGCACCTCTTCCTCCAGTTCGCCGACGAGGAAGACAAACACCGCCGGCTCCTCGAAAACCTCAAGAGCGGCGACGCCGGCAGTGCCGTGGCCGACTACCGGTTCAACTGGATCACTGATATCAAGCGCAGCAATTATGTGGCGGACCTCGTCTACACCCCTGGCATGCCCTATCGCGACATTCTGATGCTCGCCGCCAAGCGGGAGGAGAAGGCGCTGGCTCTCTACAACCTCCTGCTTGCCAAATCCGAGGACGACGCGGCCAGCAAGGTTTTCAAAATGCTGTGCCAGGAGGAGGCCAAGCATAAGCTGGCCCTGGAAGGCACCCTCGATGCATATATGGCCGAGATGGGGGATTGAAGGGTGCAGCACATATATTGCACCAGCGAGCCCCCTGCAACTCATTCGATAAATTGAATTTATACCTGTATTTTTATGATGATAAACACACACACCAAGGCCCTTCGGCGAAACTCCGATGTTGCGCCGAAGGGGCAATCTCGCCGCCTTTTCCGAGCCACTGCCCGCCGCGTCGACCAAGAGGCCGCCTCCGGCCCGGCGCGGGCCATGGAATCATTGGCATTCCTGGCCCCCATCGCCGAAAATCGGATGACCGGGTCGACCAAACGGCTCTGGTACGGAAATTGCATAATCGGTGCACGGGTCCCTTGGGGACTCATCCCGTGTCGTGTTGAACTTTTGCCTAAAGGAGAATTTTCATGAGCCGGTACCATCTCGCCCAGGATGCCCGCAAATGCATTGGCTGCCATGCCTGCGAGGTCCAATGCAAATCCAATAAGAGTCTGCCGCCTGGCCCCCGTCTGTGCCAGATCGTCGAGGTCGGCCCGAAACTGATCGGCGGCCTGCCGCGCACCGCCTTCGTCTTCATGCTCTGTTTTCATTGCGAAAACCCCTGGTGCGTCGCCGCCTGTCCGACCGGCGCCATGCAACAGCGGCCCGGCGACGGCATCGTCTTTGTCGACCACGACCTCTGTGTCGGCTGCAAGACCTGCATCG
>JBBRGP010000154.1:0-6343 GCA_038224105.1 Desulfobulbales bacterium
GGGCCTGCGTTTCGGGCAGCAACGAAAAAAACCCAAACATCGATGGGCGCCCCCCGAACCTGGGTATAAAAAACCGCCGGTGGGAATCCTCCTGAACCTGCTTGAGCAGATTCGGCAAGCTGGCGGCGGCATAGTCCTCCCGATAGATGAGCAGCACCAGCCAGAAATGCGGGACCTGCCAGAGGACAAAAGTAGTAAAAAGGAGGATGGCGGGAAAGGCGACCACTCCCCCCCCACCGGCAAGCCAGCCGATATACGCCGGCAAGGCCCCGCAGATGGCCCCTGGAACAATGGCCAGGATAGTCTTTTTCTTCAGGGGGGTATATACCCCGTTATATAAAACCACCGCAATACCGGTCAGAGCCGCCGGCAAGACCTCCACCGTGGTCGCGACGAGGACGAGCAGACCGGCGGCGATCAGAATTATCGCCTGACTGCCGGCCTGCCAGGGGGTGAGCATCCCGGTCGGCAACGGCCGGTCCCTGGTCCTGGCCATCTTCCCGTCCAGTTGCTGTTCCTGGAGGCTGTTGAGACTTGCCGCCCCACTCGCCACCAGAAAAACGGCGCCGGCAACCCCCGCCAGGCGCAGGGAAACGACGGGATCGGCAAGGATTGCCCCGAAAAAAGTGGCGCCGCCGATAAACAGGCAGAGCATCCCCTTGGCCAGCCGCAACCTGGCAAACACCCGAGATCGATCGAACCTGGAGGGGGCAAAGAGCACGGGTTCCTCGGCGGAGCAGTCGCTTCACTCGGCGAGCCAGGCGAGATACTCTTCTTCCGGGACGATTCGCAGTTTGGCAACCATCGCCGAATGATTGACTCCGCAATATTCGGTACACTGAATGTCGTATTCGCCGACCTTGTCGGCAAAAAACCAGGCATAGGTGGGCATGCCCTTGACCGCATCGACCTTGATGCGAAAGGCCGGCATATAGAAACTATGAATGACATCGACGGAGGAGATATTCAGCTTGATCGCCTTGCCGACGGGAACCACCAGTTCATTCTCGGATTCCTTGTCATTCTGATAAACAAAGATCCACGAATACTGCTGGGCGGAGACCTCGATTTCCATGGCGCCTTTGGGGACCATCCGCAGGCCCATATATGACTGCCAACCGATATAAAACATGGAAAGGGCGATGAGGGTCGGGACGATGGTCCAGATGATTTCCAGCAGGTAATTGTCACGGATATCGGAAGCAACGGGATTTTTACTGCGACGGTATTTTATAACAAACCAGACCATCACCACCGTGATGCCGAACAGCAGGACCACGGATATGCCGAGAATATACCAGAATGCCAGATCTACGCCTTGTACCGGGGTCATAAAAATCTCCATCCGTTATCTGAAAGCCACATCCCAGAAGGTGAAGCCGATCATGATGATGAGAAAGGTTATGGTACCGACAAATGACAGGATTATGATCGGCCCTTCGTATTTCAGATGCATAAAAAAAAGCATGACAAAGGTCACCTTGGTGCAGGCAATGGCCAGGGCCACCGGCACGTTCAAAAACCCTAGATGGACATAGGAAACCCCGACGGTAACCCCGGTCAGGACCAGGAGAATTGCCAAAACGCCGGCCAGTTTGGAGTAACTCAGCACATGATGATTTTCTTGATTGTCCATAATCCCTCCTTCCACAACATCTCCTCCTCTCGCCCTACAACACCAGATAGAATAACGGGAAGACAAAGATCCAGATGAGATCGACCAGATGCCAGTAGAGTCCCGAATTGTCGAGCATTGATAATCTGGAACCGTCAATTTTTCCTGCCAGCACCAGGGCGAGGCTGATGGAAAGGAGGACCATCCCAGCGATAACATGGAGCCCATGCAATCCGGTGATGACATAATAAAGGCCAAAAAAGATATTCACCCCGAGGTCCCCGGCGACAAGGGTTTCGGAATTAGGATAGATGCCGTGGTGAATTTTCGCTCCCCACTCGAAATACTTGTTGACGAGAAAGATGACTCCGCAAAAAATCGAGAACAGGAGCAGACCGATGGTCTGCTTTCTGGCGTTTCTCTGTATCGCGGTGATGGAGGCGGCGACGGTGAAGCTGGAGACCAGCAGGACTACGGTGTTGAGCGCTCCGATAATCCGGTTCAACTCCTTGCCGCCGACGGAAAAGGCTTCGGAATACCGGTGAAAATAGGCGGCATAGAGCACGAAGAGACCGCCGAAGAGAATGATCTCCGAGTAGAGAAACAACCACATACCTATTTTGATCCCGGTCCTGTCTATCTGCGAACTCATAACATTCTCCCTCACCGGTCGCCCTTTGGCAATTGTTCCCCTACCCCGGTAAAATCGTAAGGGAAGGCCATGATCTCCGGGGTATCGACAAAATTTTGTACCGGCGGCGGAGAGGGAATCTTCCATTCCAAGGTGGTCCCACCCCACGGGTCGGCGGGCGCGGGGATGGCTCTGCGAAAGCTCAACAGCAGGTTGACGAACATGATGACGATGCCGAGAACCATGAGATAGCCGCCGATGCCGGCAAGGAAGTTGCCGGTCTCATACTGGGGCAGATAATCGTAATAGCGCCGTGGCATGCCTTGCAGGCCGAGGATCAGCATGGGCACGTAATGAAAGAGAAAGCCGACGGTGGTGAACACCGCGCCGATATATGCGGGTCGGAATGGATACATGATCCCGAACATCTTCGGCCACCAGTAATGGAGGGCGGCAAAAAAGGCAAAGCCGGTGCCGCCGAAAATGACGAAATGAAAATGGGCGACGACAAATTGGGTGTCGTGGACATGAATATTGGTGCCGGCCGCCCCTAGAACCAAACCGGTCAAACCGCCGACACTGAAAAGATAGATAAACATCAGCGCCAGGAGAAGCGGCGGGCTCATTGCGATCGACCCCTTGTACATGGTCGCTACCCAGGAAAAAACCTTGACCGCCGAAGGTACGGCGACGACGAAGGTTAACAGGGAGAAAACAAAGACCGAGACATCGCTCATGCCGCTGGTGTACATATGATGCGCCCAGACGAGGGAACCGGCAATGGCAATGGCCATCGACGACCAGACAATAGCCTTATACCCGAAAATCGATTTTCGCGAAAAGACCGGGATGATCTCGGAAATGACCCCCATGCCGGGCAGAATAATGATGTACACGGCCGGGTGGGAGTACATCCAGAACAGGTGCTGGTAAAGCAAGGGATCCCCACCCTGGGCGGGTTCAAAGAGGCCAATATGCAACAATCGCTCAAGCACCACCACGACCAGGGTGATGGCGATTACCGGCGTGGCGAGGATCTGCACCCAGGCCGTAGCATACAAAGACCAGGTGAAAAGCGGGATCTGCATCAACCCCATTCTCCTGTCGCGCATCCGGTGAAAGGTGGTGACGAAATTCAGACCGGTCAGCATCGACGACATGCCGAGAATAAAGGCAGCGGTCACGGTCAGGCTGACATTGCTGTTGCTCTGAATACTGAACGGTACATAAAAGGTCCAGCCGGTATCGGGAAACCCATCGCCGACAAAAAGGGAAATGACGGCAACAAGACCACCGCACATGAAAAGATACCAGCTGAGCAGGTTGAGCCGCGGGAAAAAGACATCATCGGCCCCCAGTTGGATGGGTAGAAAAAAATTACCGAAGATGGCCGGAATTGCCGGAATTCCGAAGAGAAAAATCATTATTACCCCGTGCAGGGTAAACATCCCATTGTACATTCCGGGCCCCATGATGGTCCGACCCTGGCTCATCAGTTCAGTCCTGAGCAGAAGTCCAAGAACAATGGCAAGCATGAACCAGAAAAAAACGGCTGCCAGATACATCAGTCCCAACCGCTTATGATCGTGGGTGAGGAGCCAGGCCTTGATGCCCGTGAGTCCGGGCGGGGCGGAATGGTGGTAGAACGATTGTGTCGGGGTCATGTCATGGTATCCTATCAAGTACTGTCGTCAGTGTTCCGGGTCGTGCCGGTGATTCGACCTTTGCGTTTGAAGTAGAGGAAAATAAACACCAAACCCACACCGAAAACCAGTAAGACAACGATTTTCACCGTCTGAAACACCGATTTATTGGTGTTCGGATCATAGTTGAAGCAGAAATCGAGAAACCTCCTGACCGACAGGGTCGGCAGACCGCTTGCCGCAGCGGCCAGGGCCAGATCGATGTCGCCGGCGAGAAAGGAGCCATAGACGTAGCGAATGATCTTGCCATCGGCGGCAACGACCATGAGGGCCGCCGGATGGATGAAAGTCTGGTCGTCTACCTTTTGAAAGCGAAAGCCCAGCGCCTCGGTTGCCGCCTGGATGGCATCCTTTCCGCCGGTGAGAAATCGCCACTCTCCGGCGGGAAAATCGTCGGTGAGAATCTTCAGGTAATTCTTTTTGGCTGCCGCCGCCTCCCGATGGTTTTCGACCTCATTAAAGCTCAGGGCGATAGCCCGGTAATCTACGCCGGGTCGAGCGCTCAAGCTGTTCATGGCGATGGCCAGATTGGCCAGGTTTTTGCTGCAGATATTCGGACAGGAGAAATAGATAGGCAAAACAATGGTCGGTCGATCGATAATCTCGTCCAGCCGGACGGTATGACCCTGTTCATCGACAAACTCGAGGCCAAGGGGCAGATACTGTCCGGTTTTTTCGGTGATCCACTGATGCTCGTCACCGGTTTTATCGGCCAGGACCTGCTTGGTCTGTTCCAACAGCCCCGGTCCGTCGCCCGCGGCCAAGGAAAAGCCGGCCATACCGGTTGCCATGAGCCCAGGCAGCAGCCAGGTGACCAGGATTTTTGTTAAACCGGTCACGAAGGTCCCGTTAGTCGGCCTTCTTAGAGGCACCGGTGGCGAGGTTGACATGCAGCGCCGATCGGTACACATGCTTGGAAATCAAACTGTCTCGCCCCGCCCCGTAGGCGAGCAAGACGATGGTGTCGCCGTCGACATTTATGGAAGTATCATTTTTATCGGCCGATTTCAGCGGGATGGTAAACTCGATGGTGGTCACTCCACCCCCTTCGCTGCCTCCGATCAGGGTTGCATCGTCGGTTCCTCCGAGTTTTTTGTCGAGGGCGTGAGAATTTTCCTTGTCGCCGTATTCATCGGATATTTTGGCCTTGCCGTCCTTGACATAGCCCAGGATGAAATCGGCATCCTTCATATCCTTGGTCGGATTAAAACCAATGCCAACCCAGCCTTCCGTCTCCGCCGCCATTTTCACCGCCAGGGTGGTGCCGTCGACCTTCCAGGCAAAGGAAATTTTATTATCTTTAATTTCATGATCATACTGGGCTGCCTGGAGGTTAACCACCGTCCCCAACAGCATCATTCCAATTGCGGCAATCACCTTGCGAGCAGTGTTCTTTTTCATATCATCTCCCGGGCTTATTATAGTTTTAGTGTGGAATGTTTGTAGCAAAGAGTAGCACACTCTGGGCGGCAAGAAAAGGAACTTGATTGTTTTACAAAAGGTTACTCGACCGTAATGAGAATTTTTCCTTTTTATTGCGCAAAATGTTGGCGAGGATGTCCCGGTGTGCTTAGTTTACCTGGTTGAAGTCAATCCGGGGCTGACATCATCCCGAATATGGATCGTGAGTTTGTTGTATTTTTTCCTGCTCCATGGTTCCACAAGGGGGCAACAGTCAGACAATTGAAACCCAACTATATTCACAGGAGGAAAACGAATGGCGAAAAAAATGGCAGTTTACAAGTGCGCTATATGTGGAAACATTGCCGAGGTTCTTACCGCCGGAGGCGCGGAAATGATGTGTTGCGGCCAGCAGATGACCATGCAGACCGAAAATACCACCGAGGCGGCTGTTGAAAAACACATACCCGTTCTTGCCAAAAAAGACGGAGGCTGGCAGGTTACCGTCGGGTCCGTCGATCACCCAATGACCGCCGTCCATTTCATTGAGTGGATAGAACTCATCGCCGGGGATAAGGTATACCGCCAGTTCCTTAACCCCAACGACAAACCCACGGCATTTTTCCCGCTGGCGGCCGAAAGTGGCGTTACCGCTCGCGCTTACTGCAACCTACACGGCCTCTGGAAAAATTAGCCGCCGGCAAGCGACTGCCTGGCCGTTTTTCTAACAATCGGCAAGGTACTGACAGCCCGCAAGGGGTACTCTTTCCAGTCGCCCGTCAGTTCTGTCCTGCCGATCGGCTCTTCCCTTCGACCGGCAGGACAACCCGCTCCTTCCGTATCCCCTTTCGCCTTCTCGGTATATCCCCATGGAAAAGCACGCATATCGAACCGAAAAAGACAGCATGGGCGAGGTCGAAGTGCCCAGCGATGCCCTTTATGGCGCCCAGACTGAACGGGCCGTCCGCAACTTCACCATCTCTTCCCGTCCTT
>JBBRGP010000155.1:0-6323 GCA_038224105.1 Desulfobulbales bacterium
ACCCGAGGCCCGCATATTGGTGAGTTTTTTCCCTTTGGCCGGATTGACCACCATATCGACGGCGCGACTGTTTTCCCCGATGATCTGTCCCGGGTACAACGGCGCCCCGGGATGGATGAACAGTTTGCCGCGCTCCTGGAGATTAAATAAGGCATAAGCGACGGCCGTGCAAGGTTCCTTGACCAGCAGCACCCCGTTGATCCGGTTGACGATGTCCCCGGCATAGGGGCCGTATTCGGAGAAGACGTAGGACATCATTCCCATCCCTTTGGTGTCGGTCATGAACTGGGAACGGTAACCGAGCAGTCCCCGGGTCGGGATGGTGAACACCATGCGGACCATGCCGTTGGCGGTGTCCATTTCCTCCAGCTGACCTTTCAGTTTGCCGAGTTTTTCGATAACCGGCCCCTGGTACTGCTCATCGACGTCAACGGTCAGTTTTTCGTAAGGTTCGAGAGTCTTGCCGTTTTCCTCCCTGAGAATTACCCGCGGTCTGGTCACCTGGAACTCATAGCCTTCGCGGCGCATTTTTTCAATGAGAATGGAAAGATGCAGTTCTCCACGTCCGGATACTTTAAACCCCACCGCATCGGTCAATACCTCCCAGCGCAGGGCCACGTCGGCGAGGACCTCGCGTTGCAGGCGATCGCCGATATGGCGAGAAGTAACAAATTTTCCTTCCCGGCCGGCAAAGGGCGAATCGTTGGGGATGAAGTTCATCGAAATCGTCGGCGGATCGATGGTGATCAGCGGCAGGGGTCGGGGATTGTCCGGATCGGTAAAGGTTACCCCGACCGTCACATCCTCCATCCCGGCGACCGCGACGATCTCACCGACCCCCGCCGATTCGACGGCAACCTTCGCATCACATTCAAAGCGGAAGATCTTCGTGATCCGTACCGGCTTGATCGAACCGTCGCGACGGGCCACGACGATCGGCTGGTTGAGCTGCATCGTGCCGTTGACGACCTTGCCGATCCCCAGTCTGCCAAGATAAGGGGAATAATCGATGGTGCCGACCTGCATCTGCAGCGATGCCTCGCTCGAACCGCTCGGCGCCGGGGTGTGATCGACAATCATCTGGCTGATGTGGACCATGCCCGCACCGGATTCGATAGGGTCGTCCGGATCGAGCAGGGAGTAGCCGTTTTTTGCCGAGGCATAGACCACCGGAAAATCGAGAATGTCGTCGGGGGCATTGAGTTTGACGAAGAGGTCGAAGACCTGGTCGACCACCCAGCTGCAACGGGCTGCCGGTTTGTCGATCTTGTTGATGACGACGATGACCGGCAGGTTGTTCTGGAGGGCCTTTTTCAGCACGAAATAGGTCTGCGGCATCGGTCCTTCCTGGGCATCGACCAGCAGCAGCGCCCCATCCGCCATGCGCAGCACCCGCTCCACCTGCCCCCCGAAATCGGCATGCCCCGGGGTATCGATGATATTGATCCAATAGTCCTTGAACTGATAGGAACCGTTTTTGGCGGTGATGGTAATGCCGCGCTCGCGCTCCAGGTCCATCGAGTCCATCAATCGCTCGGAAACTTCCTGGTTGGCACGAAACATCCCGGAGGTTTTGAAAAGCTGGTCCACCAGCGTCGTTTTGCCATGGTCAACATGGGCAATGATCGCCACATTACGAATCTTGTTCTGTTCCATCCTGCATCCTTCAAGGCCTCCGAGAAAAGGCCTTGCGCGGTCGTTACAACGAGCTGCAACAACATGATTTTAGAAATAAAAAAAAGCACTTGCCCCAATAAGCAGTGCCTTCGGTGTCCGCTATCCATATTTGGTAACAGGATAGTTTATCCGATTTTATCGGAAAACGCAAGTCCAGCATCTTCGCCCCGTGGTGCCACTATTTTTGATAAACCATTAAAGTTGCGACAAAACCATGGCCCTGGCGCGAGCCGAGCGCATGAGAACGGGAATATTTTCGTCATTATAGTCAAAAACCCTGGCCCGTTTGTTGGCGGCGGGTCGCATGATTCTGCCGATGACCTGGAGCAGCCGGCCGGCAAAACTGATCGGGGTGGTGAGAAAAAGGGTGGAGAGGCCCGGACAATCAAAACCCTCGCCGATGAGCTGGAGAGTGGCAACGAGTACCGCAATCTCGCCGCCCTGCACCGCCTCGACGATCGCCGACCGTTTTTCGGCACCGATTCGGCCGCAGAGCAGCTCGGCCCTCACTCCCCGCGCCCGCAGCTTTTCGGCAAAAAAGCGGCAATGGCTGATCCGATCCGAGACCACCAGAATAGTGCCAATCCCCCCTTCCCGGACCACCCCCATAATGTCCTCGAGAATCTGCAGGTTCCGCCCTTCGTGATGGACCAGAGCCTTGACCAGGGCCTGATAGTCGCCGCGATAGCGATAGGTAAAGGGGGTGGCGGCGCGAATAATCCGTGGTGCCAGGATGGCTCCGGTCGCCACCAGTTCCTCGCGGTCGACCCGGTGCAGCCGGTCGCCCATGAAGTAGTAAATCAATTTGGTCATCTGCTCGTCGCTGCGAAAGGCGGTGGCCGACAGGCCGAGCAGGTAGTGGCAGTCAAAACGGGAGACCACGTCGGTAAAAAGACTCGCCGGCACCCGGTGGCACTCATCGACAATCAGCTGCCCGAAATGGGGAACAAGCTCGGTCACATGGCGGCGGGCACTGTTGACGATAGCGATGGTAATCGGGGCAAGCGTGAACCTGCCGTCGCCCACCTGCCCGGGCTCGGTGCCGAGAAAGTGCCGGACCCGCTCCTGCCACTGGCCGAGCAGTTCCTTGGTATGGACGATCACTATAGTCGGCTGCTGGCGCCGGGCAATGAGGGCAAGGGCCATGACCGTTTTGCCGCTGCCGGTCCCGGCCTCGATGACCCCGAAGGATTTGCGGGCAGCGGCGGTCACCGCCTCGTCCTGATAGGGACGCAGCTCGCCCTGAAAGGAAAACCGCGCTTCGGGCAGTAAGCGCCGCCGGTCGATGATTGCCGGCCCCTGGCCGTAAAAATCCCGGCAGAGGAGCACCGCCTGATTGGCAAATCCCCGAGGAAACCGCAAGCCTTCCGGGACCGGCTCATAGTAGATAAGTTGCGGTTTCAGCCGTTTGCCGATCCAGCGGCCATAACGTTTGGCGGCGCTGTATTCGGGATTGTCGATGGTCAGACGGTTCTTGAACTCCTGTTCCAGGGCAGGATCGATATCGGTCAAAAGACAATCGGAGGTGACCGTGAGGATCGGCGCCATCGCCATTAACGTGCCCCCCCAAGGACCGACGACGGTCGCGGTACCACCAAAGCGGCCTTGTTAAATCCGGCGCAATGTACTAGAATGGGGGTCTGCACTGCAGGATATGCACGCTTTGTCTTCACCTTATTTTCTTTCCTCCGACGGTTTTCAGCCACACTGCTTTGCCAAACACTCTCTGCCATATCGGCATCCAGGCCTCCCTCAACAGTCTGGTGGTGCCTCGAAAAGATCTGCTCTGGGTCGTCGTTGCCTGCATCATTCCCGATCTGCCGTGGATTGCCCTGACGAGCCTCATGGCCTTCAATCTCTTTGACCCCTATGACCTGCGGCTGTACTGCACTGCCCAGGCAAGCCTTGTGTTCTGCCTGATCGGCTCGGCGGCACTGGCCCTTTTCACCGCCTCCACCGGCAGAATTTTCGGAATTCTTGCCGCCAACTGCCTGTTCCACCTGCTGCTCGACAGTCTTCAGATAAAATGGGGCAACGGCGTCAACCTTCTGGCGCCCTTCTCCTGGACCTTCTTTCATGTCGATCTGACCTGGCCGGGTCATCCGGTTACCGCCGGCTTCACCGTGGTCGGCCTGGCCTGGCTTCTCGGCGCCTGGAAAAGCTGTGTCAGAAACAGCATCCGCCTGCAGGTGTCGAGCGGGGCCAAGTCCCTTGCCGGAATTGTCCTCTGCGGCTGCTATCTGCTCGGCCCCCTCGTCTATCTCGAGGACCTGGAACGAGCAGACACCAATTACCTTCGCACCATGCGGGACAAAGAGAACCGCCCGGGAAAGTTCATCGAATTTGACCGCGTCCGCTACCGCGCCGATGAGCAGACCTTACAGACCTTTGCCGGAGAACGGATCACGGTCATCGGCGACCAACCGACCCGGTCGGGGCGGGTTTCCTTCCGCGGCCACTTTCTCACTCCGACCAGCATTTCCGGGATAAGTTACTATTATCACAGAGATTACCGTGATATTGCCTCGCTGGTCGGCCTTTTTATGGCTTGCACTTTATTGATACAGTCGTTAATACTACCGCATTTTCTAGCGGACAAAAATAACCAAGGACTCCCATGATGCAAAAACACCCCATTGTCATTCTCTTCCTCCTGCTGACCTGCTCCGGCTCCCTCGCCCCGGCCATGGCTCAGGACGTCATCAGCCTCACCCTGCCGGAATCGGTGATCGCCAAAGCCTTTACCGCCATACTGCCCCTGCCCATCGACGCCCATTCAAAATCCCTGCAGGGAGATATCATCATCAAAAACATCAGCGACCTGCAGTTCACCGACAACCAGCTCGCCTGCCGCCTTCATCTGGTCGGTAACAATATGGCCTTTATGACGGAAATCGCCGGCCATGAAATCAAACTGAAGGTCGGAGTGGTGGAGGTAGACTTCCAG
Organism: Desulfobulbales bacterium; assembly: GCA_038224105.1. Classification (GTDB taxonomy): domain Bacteria; phylum Desulfobacterota; class Desulfobulbia; order Desulfobulbales; family Desulfocapsaceae; genus Desulforhopalus_A. Next base: position 4,625 of record JBBRGP010000155.1, read on the forward strand.
ACCAATGCCACCCTCCGTTTTGATGCCGCCCAGCAGACCCTGTTCATCAAACCGGTGGTAAAAAACCTCACCCCCCGCGGCAAGGATGCCAATACCGACATCAGCCAGGCCCTGGTCGCCCTGTTAAACGCCAAGGAATTTCCGGTGACCCTGCAGAATCTCGATCCGATCATCGCCAAATCCGGGGCCAAGACCATCATCATCAACACCCGGATCACCGACATCAGCGCCCAGCCAAAGGTCATAAGGCTCAGCATGGTACCGCAGATCACCGCCAAATAGCCGCTGGCATCAGCCGGCCGCCCCCACCCTTCCCGGGACTCCCCGCCGCCTGCCGGCGACGGGTGTTACCACATGAGATCGTCAGGGATTTTATATTCGGCGTAGGGGTCGTCCGGGTCGTGATCGGTGGTGGCCGATGACGCATTGAGAATGATGAACGGCGCATCGGCGCTTGCCTGAATCTTTTCGGCGACGCTTCTGGGAATCACCTCGAATCTCTCGGCCTGGACGACGATGCCCAGTCGGCCGTCGCTCAGCCGGTCGGCCATATCCTTGCTGACGAAAATGCGCTGGATGGTCCCCCGGACATTGAAACGATAGGCGATCCCCCGGTCATCCTTGGTGAGCTTGTGCTCTTCGATCTGTTGACGGATTTTTCCTTCCTCCGCCCTTTTCCGCAGCTTTGCCTCGCGCTCCAGGTTCAGCTGGCGGGCACGGGCCTTCTTTTTTTCCTCCGCCTGCTGGGCAAGCAGGAGATTCTCGTCGACCACGACCGTATTTTTGCCGGTCTGCTGCTTTTTCTTCTGATGCTGCTCCTTGCGGGCCTCCTTCACCTTCTTCTTCTCGACCAGCCCAAGATTCAGCAATTGCTCCTGGAATGACTTTCCCATATCATAACACCTTGTAACGTTTTAATATTCCCATATCCGATCAGCGGCGACCAGCGGATTCAGCAACAGCCACCTCGCCGCTATTGTAGCTGAATATGGACCGATTTGCAAAACCCATCCAGGCGTTGGTTCATCAATTATGCGCGGTGCTGAAAGCAGCCATTCCGTGAGCTCTCGAGGGAATGACAAAATGCTTGCCGAAAAGGGCGGATGGGGATAGTTTGTGCCGCACGAAGACGGGGGTGGCGGCACCGACCCTTGCCGGGCTTACCGGGTCATCCCCTTACCAACAAATACCTATCAACGACATTACTCCCGGCATTTCGGCACCACCGACGGCAAGCCGATCCCTCGCCGTGACTCCGGGGACAAGGAAGCACCTATGAGCCGTTTTTACAGCGACATCGTCAGAAACATCACCCCCTACGTGGCGGGCGAGCAACCGAAGGACCGGCGCTTTATCAAGCTGAACACCAACGAGAACCCCTATCCGGCATCACCGGCGGTGATCGAGGCGATCCGCTCCGTCTCGAGCATGGAGGCGCGGCTCTACCCCGACCCGGAGGCTTCCGCCCTGCGTCGCAGCCTGGCCGCCCAGGCCGGCCTGGAACTGCACCAGATCTTTGTCGGTAACGGCTCGGATGAGGTCCTGGCCATGGCCTATCCGGCCTTTTTCAACCGTACCGATACCATCGCCTTCCCGGACATCACCTACAGCTTTTATCCGGTATACGCGAGCCTCTATAGCATCCCCTTCGTGACCGTGCCGCTGCGGGAGGATTTGACCATTGATTTTTCCGCCTACC
>JBBRGP010000156.1:0-6309 GCA_038224105.1 Desulfobulbales bacterium
GCTGAGTCCGGTAACCGCATCGAGATGGACTTCATCAAGAAGGACCACCTCGCCGACGGCGAGAAAGATCTCCTCGGCCTGGCGCAGTTCCTTGTCACTGACATTTTCGTTTTTACTGAGCGCGGATGCCCCTTCCAGGACCAGGGCCGGGGTGTTGGGCATAGCCCGGATGATTTTTGTTTCCTTCTTGCCAATGGTCTTGATATAAAACGATATCGGCAGGCCGGCGGCGATGGTGATGAGAATATGCTGGGGCTGGATGCGGTCCCGGCAATCCTCGAGCATGGCTTTCATCGTCTGCGGTTTTACCGCCAGGATGATCACCTTGCTTTTTTCAAAGAGGACGTGGTTGGTCTGATAGGTCTTGACCGCGTAGGTCTGTTCCAGATGCTCCCGCCTGAAGTCATTGGGTTCGGCAACGAGGACCTGCTCTTTCTTGTATAAACCGGAAGCGACGATTCCCCTGATCAACGCTTCTGCCATCTGCCCGCCGCCGATAAAGCCAATGTGGTGTTTCATGTTGTTCCTGACGCTTGAATTGAGTGTGTTCCTGAAGAGATTTCCCGGCACGCCGGTTGGGTGCGAAGAATTCTTCAGGGCGAGTCCTTCCCGTTTCTCGGGGGAGGAGAGTTTATGGTCGAATTTATCCATGCAATCATAATCGGTTTCAGGTAAATATCAAATTCGATCCTTTTATTCAACTTTATAAACAAGGGGGCTTGCCCTGTAAAAACGGGTGGACCGGTAAGAGAGGGGATGATGATCAGTAAAGATTTGCTGGAAATTCTAGCCTGCCCGCAGTGCAAGGGCGCCCTGCAGCTGCGGGGAGAGGAAGGGCTGCTGTGCGAAAAATGCCTTTTACTGTATGAAATTCGCGATGATATCCCGATTATGCTGATCGATCAGGCGAAGAAGGTAGAAAAACACGGTTAGAACGGTTTTCGTTCGTCCGCCATCCCCTCGTTCTCTGGAGGAAAGTTATGGCTGTTGCCGAAAGAGCTGCCGAGTTATTTGATCGATTTGCCGTGGCCGGCAATCATCCTGACAGCGACTATTTTAGCCTCATCAAGGAAATTGTCGCCCTTCGGCGCGATGAGGGCGCCGCCTGGCAGGAGCCTCTGGCGGCGGCTTACCGGCTTGTCCTGGACGAGATTCGCGACAACCGGGAAGCTCCGAGGCAGGCCATTGCCTTCGGGACCTCGGGATGGCGCGGCATACTCGGCAAGGACATCTTTGCGCGATCGGTCGCCCTGGTCACCATGGCCATCGTTTGCATGTATCAAGAGGCGGTGCGGGAGCCGCTGCTTCGCGAACTCCTCGGGGTCGAAAGTCTTGCCGAAGCCCAGCAAAGGGGCTGTGTCCTCGGTTTTGACAACCGCTTTGCCGGCCCCCTTCTTGCCGCCGGTGTCGCCCAGATTCTCGCCCAGGAAGGATTTCGCGTCCATTATGCCGGCGAGTCGACGACCGGGGTTCTCTCCGCCGCGGTTATGAAACTGCGGGCCGCCTTCTCGATAAACCTTACCCCCTCCCACAACCCTCTCGACTACGGCGGCTATAAATTCAACGCCGCCGATGCCGGCCCGGCCGCCGCGCTGGTAACCGAAAGGATCACCGCCAACGCCGCAAGACTTGGGGTGGAAGGTTACGCCCCGGATTTTCTGCCGGAAACCGTCCAGGAGGTGATGGATTCTTTTGCCGGCGTCCAGCCCTTTGATTCCCTGGCGGCCTGGAAATGGCTGGTGCAGGGGCAGCAACCGGCGCACGGCCTCGATCTTGAGCGGGCGGTTGCCGCCTTTTTGAGTCGGGACGATATGGTGGTGGCGGTCGACTGTGTCCATGGGGCAAGCCGCCTCCATGTCCGGGAGCTCTTTGCCGGCACCACCAAGCCCTCGCTTCTGATCCTCCGCGATACCGCCGATGTGACCTTCGGCGGGGTGGCCCCGGAACCCTCCACCGCCAATCTGCGGGGCGTCGTTGCTACCCTCCAGGCCAGCGACAAGCCATTTAAACTCGGGGCGATCATCGACCCGGACGGCGACCGGATCCGTTTTACCGACGGGACAACCGAAATAACCATGAATCAGTTCGGGGCCATGGCCTACCACTTTCTCCATGAATATAAGGGCAGAAAAGGCATGGTGGCAAAAACCGTGGCGACCTCCAACCTTGCCAACTGTCTGGCCGAGGCGTTTGGCGAAGAGCTTTTTGAACCCGGGGTCGGCTTCAAAAATTTTAAGCCGGTTATCGGCCGGGCCCTTGTCTATTTCGAGGAGTCGGACGGCATCTCCATTATTGGTCACACCCCGGAAAAGGATGCCTATATCGGATTGCTGCTTGCCCTCGAGATGGTCCTGGCAACGAAGCAGAACCTCGGCGACTACCTGCGGACCATCGAGGCGCAATACGGCGCCTATTACCCGGGCCGTGACGGCGTCGAGGTCCGGGTCAAAGGCGAGGAACTGCTGGGACTCTTGGCGAATCTTGACAAATATCGGCCGGAAAGCCCGGTAATGGTCGGTAATAGCCCTCGACGGATCAAGGAAGTGATCACCATCGACGGGCGCAAGATGGTCTTCGAGGACGGTTCATGGTTGATGATCCGCCCCTCCGGCACCGAACCGAAAGTCAGATGTTATGTTGAATCGCGGACCGCAACCGGGACGATGGCGCTTCTCGCGGCGGCGAAGAACATGCTGGGCGAAGCAGGTATACTTTGATCTCTTGTTGGCTGGCGCTGCCTAACCAGGCGCCGGCAAACGCACCGGATCCGGACCGCCGACGGTTGTATTTTATCATTCCGGTATTATTATCAGCATGTAACAATAATCACTTATTATTATTCATTTCAGGAGTACGCTATGTGGGAATATACCGATAAGGTTCATCAGCATTTTTTGTCCCCTCACAATGTCGGGGAAATTGACAAGCCGAGCGGGACGGGGGATGTCGGTTCACTGGCCTGCGGCGATGCCTTGAAGTTGACTCTCAAGATCGATGAAAACGATATCATCACCGACGCCAAGTTCAAGACCTTCGGTTGTGCCAGCGCCATTGCCTCGTCCTCCGTGCTGACCGAAATGATTAAAGGCATCTCCGTCAATGAGGCGGCAAAGATCACCAATGAAGACATTGCCCAGGCCCTTGGCGGCCTGCCAAAGGAAAAAATGCACTGCTCGGTCATGGGGCGCGAGGCCCTGGAGGCGGCCATCGCCGATTATCGGGGCCTGAAGCTGCCGATGGCCGAAGGAGAGGTCGTCTGTGAATGTTTCGGAGTCACCGACCTCGAGATCATCAGAGCGATCAAGGAGTCCAGCCTGCGCTCGGTCGAAGAAATCACCAACTTCACCAAGGCCGGCGGCGGCTGCGGCAAATGCGAGGAAAAATTACGGAAGATCCTCCATGATACGGTTGCCGGCAAGACCGAAATGACCATCCCCCAGGCTGCCCCGAGACGGATGACCGCATTGCAGAAGATTAAAAAAATCGAGGAGGTACTCGAACGGGAGATCCGCCCGGGCCTGAAAAAGGATGGCGGCGACATTGAACTGATCGATGTCGACGGCGATTTCGTCATCGTCTCCCTGCGGGGGGCATGCAAGAGCTGCTCCAAATCCCAGACCACCATCAAGGAGTACGTCGAGAAGAAATTGCGGGAACTGGTCCTGGCCAGTCTGATCGTGGAGGAAAACAATTAATGGTCGCTTTACCTGAAAAAGTTATATACATGGACAATAATGCCACTACCCGGGTCGCTCCCGAGGTCGTTGAGGCAATGATGCCGTACCTGACGGAGTCCTACGGCAACCCGTCGAGCATGCATACCTTTGGCGGCCAGGTTGGCCTGGCCGTCAAGGAGGCCCGGCGCAAGGTCGCTTCCCTGCTCGGGGCGGAGCCGGAGGAAATCACCTTTACCAGTTGCGGGACGGAGAGCGATTCCACCGCCATCCTTTCCGCCCTCCGGACCTATCCCGAAAAAAGGCACGTCCTCACCACCAGGGTCGAGCATCCGGCGGTAAAAAATCTCTGTGAAAACCTTGAGACCGTCACCGGCCATAAATACCGGGTAACCCGGTTGAAAGTCGACGCGGAAGGGATGCTGGATCTGGCCGAGTATGAGGCCGCTCTCACCGACGATACCGCCATCGTCAGCGTCATGTGGGCCAACAACGAAACCGGCGTCATTTTCCCCGTGGCGGCAATGGCCAGATTGGCCAAACAGCGGGGGATCCTTTTTCATACCGATGCCGTGCAGGCGGTAGGCAAAATCGTCATCGACCTGAAGAACCTGGACATCGACTTCCTCTCTCTGTCCGGTCACAAACTCCATGCTCCGAAGGGCGTGGGGGTGTTGTACATCAAACGGGGCACGCTCTTCGTCCCCTTTATGACCGGTGGCCATCAGGAACATGGACGACGCGGCGGCACCGAGAATGTCGCGTCGCTTGTCGGACTTGGCCGTGCCTGCCAACTGGCACAGGAAAAAATGGCGGAGGAAAACAGCCGGGTGAAACGGCTTCGTGATCGGCTGGAGGCCGGCTTGCTTCAGAAAATTCCAAAATCGATGCTCAATGGCCATAAAACCGAACGGTTGCCGAACACCGCCAATATCAGCTTTGAATACGTCGAGGGCGAGGCGATTCTCCTGCACATGAATCAGCACGGCATCTGTGCCTCTTCCGGATCCGCCTGTACTTCCGGTTCGCTGGAACCGTCCCATGTTCTGCGGGCAATGGGGGTGCCGTTCACCGCGGCGCACGGTTCTATCCGTTTTTCTTTAAGCGTTTATAACACCGAGGAAGAAGTTGATCTGGTGATAGACAAAATGCCGGCGATTATCGAGTCCCTGCGCCAATTGTCACCATTCTGGAAGGGGTAGATGAATGAAAATCATAGAGCCTTCTTTTCACATTGACGACGACCTGGATAAAAGCTCCATCGCCGTCCGCCTTGAGGCCTGTGGACGCGTCTGCTATAAAAGCGAAGATAAGATCACCGAGGACTCGGCGGTTCCCTTCGTCACCCGGATCGCCGACCACGGTCATAATTCGGTGCTGGAGATGGCGGTTGTATCGTTTCGGATGACCTGCCCGCCCGGCCATGTTCAGGGCCTCGTCGCCTGCCAACCGAAATTTTTGGTGATCGATACGACGGCCGACGGAATGCTGGTCACAGGTTCGATTCGAGCCATACGAGAGCTTTATCGCCGCCACCCGGAAAATCAGGTAATCAATGATTGTCTCCAAGTGCTGGTCGGAAAAGTCCCCTATCTCTGTGAAGGCATCTTTGCCCAGGTTAAGGCGCTCCCCGGGCATCCTGAGATTACCGTGCGTAAATTGAATCTTCAGGAGGTGGATGATCTGCCGGCGGAACTGCGCCTCCGGCACCGTTTCGTCAGTGTCAGGTTTATCGTCAACCGAGCGGTGACCCACGAACTGGTAAGACACCGGCCCTGTTCGTTTCTCCAGGAGAGTCAGCGTTACTGCCGCTATAGCCATGATAAATTCGACAATCAGGTAACCTTTATCAAACCGTTGTTTTTTCAGGAGGAAAGTAAGGAGTACGGGCTCTGGAAACTGGCCATGGAACTGGCCGAGGTCACCTATTTGAAACTCCTGGAGACTTCAACCCCGCAGGCGGCCAGAACGGTGCTGCCGAATTCCTGTAAAACCGAGATCATCGTCTTCTGCAATCTTGCCGAATGGCAACATATTTTTGCCTTGCGGACATCGCCGGCGGCGGAGCCGTCCATGCGGGAAATCATGATTCCTCTTCAAAAAGAGATGCACAGTCGGTTTCCGATAATTTAGTTGTTTGTATGGTTTATTTTATTGAAGAATCAAGAGTCTCATGCAAATAATCGAGTCTCCCGGCTTCCTGAACACGCATTTCTAACGGTTACCCCCTATGGCTCTACGTGACGATTCGCAACGCAAATCTTCGATGAAGAAAACCGTCAAAGATCAATCCGGTGCGGGAAAAATCAAAATCGGCGAATTATTAAGTAAAGCCGGATATATAACACCCAGTCAGCTGGAAACGGCCAAGAAGATCCTGCAAAAACAAGGCGGCCGCCTCAGTTCCATTCTGCGGCAGCTCGACTATATCGATGAAAATACCGTTGTCAATTTCTTAAGTCGACAGCACCACTATCCTTCGGTCGTCATTAAAAACGAACCGCCCTCCAAAGATGCCCTGAAGCTTCTGCCTTACGCGGAGGCCAAAAAGTATTTAGCCTTTCCCCTGCGCATGGCCGGCAACACCCTGCAGATCACCATGGCCGAGCCTTCCGATGCGACGGCGGTGGAGGAG
>JBBRGP010000157.1:0-6270 GCA_038224105.1 Desulfobulbales bacterium
TACCTCTCCCTCGCGCGTGTTATACACAGGAAACAGCGCCAGCTCCGCCTTACCCTCCATGAAGGCGGTGAGGACATCGGCGATACGGTTAAAGAAAAACAGCTCGGCAGCCGGGGCATAGTGCCTGGCTGCCTGGCAACTGTCTGAACCGGCAGGGCCCAGAGTGGCAATGGACGACATGGCTGCTCAACGTGGAAGGATTGTGAAGTGACGGCTCCCTTGGTGCTGAGAGGGATACTATTCCAATATCACCGCTGCGCTAAAGACGGCATGGCCAAATTATCCGTTCTTTGCCGTTAAAGCAACATTTTATAGCAACACCTCAAGCGGCCTGTCCGCTTCCGGAACCATGCCCGCCGATATCACTGAATACCTGACAGCCCTGAAAAGTTCAGCGAAATTCGGTCCCCAGATCGTCTGCCATGAGCGTTTTACCGCAAAAGCCGCGGAATATGACCAGGAATTTCCACCGGTTGCGCCAGCCCTGAAAAAGTGTCTGGCGGGGCTCGGCATAGAAAAGCTTTACAGCCATCAATGTCTGGCGATCAAGAAGGTTTTGCAAGCTCAGGACGTGATCGTCGCCACCCCGACCGCTTCGGGCAAAAGCATTATTTACAATCTTCCGGTCCTGAGCGATCTCCTTGGCGACAATCCAGGGCATTCCCTCTATCTTTTTCCCCTCAAAGCCCTCGCCCGCGATCAATATCAGGGATTGACCCGGTTGTTTCTCAATCTCCCCGAAGAACCGCGGAACAACACCAAACATTTCGCCGCCCTCTTTGACGGCGACACCACAAGCTACGGACGAAGAAAAATCCGCGACAACCCGCCGCGGGTTCTTCTTACCAACCCCGAGATGCTTCACCTGTCAATCCTGCCCTATCACCGGAACTGGAGTGCATTTTTCGGGAAACTCCGCTATATCGTCATCGACGAGGTTCATACGTATCGCGGGGTGCTCGGCAGCCATATGGCCTGGGTGATCCGGAGACTGCTGCGCCTGGCCGCCCATTACGGCGCTGAGCCGACCTTTATTCTCCTGTCCGCAACCATAGGCAACCCTGGCGAATTGGCCAGACTCCTGCTCGATAAACCGGTCGAGGTTATTGCTGAATCGGGGGCACCCCAGGCGGAAAGGAATATGCTCTTTATCAACCCCTGGGACAGCGCCGCCTATACCGCCGGGCAACTGCTGGAGGCGGCGATCAAGCGGGGACTGCGGACCATCGTTTATACCCAGTCGCGGAAGATGACCGAGCTCATTAATCTGTGGACGGCACCGCGACTCGGAGAACTCGCGGCGAAATTGAGTGCCTACCGGGCCGGATTTCTGCCGGAGGAGCGTCGGGAGATAGAACACCTGCTGTTTTCCGGGACGCTGCTCGGGGTAATCTCGACGTCCGCTCTGGAACTTGGCATCGACATCGGCAATCTCGATCTCTGCATCCTGGTCGGATACCCCGGTTCAATCATGGCGACCTGGCAGCGCGGGGGGCGGGTCGGCAGAGGGGGAAGAACCTCGGCAACCATTTTAATCGCTCAGGAAGATGCCCTCGACCAGCACTTCATGCGGCAACCCAAGGATTTTTTTATCAGAACACCGGAGGCGGCGGTTCTGAATCCGGACAATGTCTCGATCGTCGATCAGCATCTCCATTGCTGCGGCGCGGAACTGCCGCTTTCAGCATCGGAAAAACTCCTGAAAAACGAGGGAATCCGCAAAAGAGTTGATGTCCTTTCTCGATCCGGCGCCCTGCTCGAGACGGCATCCGGCGGCCAATGGATTTCCCCCCGCAAATACCCCCAGCGCCATGTCAGCCTGCGCGGTGGTGGGTCACGGATGGCGATAATCGATGGCGAGAAGGGGGAAGTGATAGGGGAAATTGATGCCGGGCGAAGCTTGAAAGAGTGCCATCCCGGGGCGGTTTACCTCCACCGGGCAACAACCTGGGTCGTCGACAAACTTGATCTTACCGGCAATGAAGTCCTGGTCCATCGCGGCACGCCCCATTATTTTACCCGGCCGATGTCCGAAAAACGGACCGAAATTCTTGAAGTATTTGAACAGAAAACCAGCCACCGGACCCCGGTATGGTTTGGGCGGGTGAGGGTGACCGAGAAGGTGACCGGGTACCAAAAACGCAACAATCATACACAACAACTCATTGCCACCACCGCCCTCGATCTGCCGGAGCAGATCATCGAGAGTGAAGGTTTGTGGCTGGATATTCCCCAAACGGTGGTGGCTCATCTCGAGCAGGAGAAATATCACTTTATGGGGGCGATTCATGCCCTTGAACATGCGCTGATCGCCCTTTTTCCGCTGCTGGTTCTCTGCGACCGCAATGATATCGGCGGCATAAGCTGCCCCTTTCATGATCAGACCGAACAGGCCTCGATCTTTATTTACGACGGCTACCCTGGGGGGGTGGGCCTGACCAGGGAGGCCTTCGGAAAATTTGATGCTCTATTATTCCAGGCCCGGCAGACCATCATGACCTGCGGTTGTGATACGGGTTGCCCCTCCTGCGTCCATTCGCCTAAATGTGGGTCGGGCAACAGGCCGATTGACAAACGCGCCTGCCTGTTCCTTCTGGACGAAATCCTCCGGGAAGAGCAGGGAACGGCTACGGGCAAGCCGGCAGTCCAGTCCGGGCAACCGGGTCCACGCCTTCCGAAAAATCTGGTAAAAGTGGTGCATCGGCAGGGGCCGAAGGGACTGGCGGCCCTGCCGGCCAAATTCGGAGTGTTCGACCTTGAAACGATCCGTTCGGCGGAGGAGGTAGGGGGGTGGCATCAGGCGGAGCGGATGGGGGTCTCTCTGGCTGTCGTCTACGATTCCGAGCTCAATGACTACAGGACCTATCTCGAACCGGAGATAGACCGTTTCATCGAACACCTCCAGTCATTTGAACTGGTCGTGGGATTTAATAACAAACGGTTTGACAATAAAGTTCTGTCCGCTTACACCCGTGTCGACCTCAATCGCCTCCCGTCGCTTGATTTGCTCGAAGAGGTTTACAAGTACCTGGGCTACCGGCTGAGCTTGAACAGCCTTGCTGAACATACCCTTGGTAAGAGCAAGACCGCCGACGGACTACAGGCTTTGAAATGGTACAAAGAGGGGCGGTTCGATCTGATCCGCCACTATTGCCAAAAGGATGTCGAGATCACCCGCGACCTGTTCTATCATGCCCTCGAGCAAGGATTTTTACTTTTTGCCAACAAGGCCAAACTACAAGTTCGCCTTCCCCTCGCCCTCGATCAGGCGATCGCCAAAATCCTCGATCACGGCCAAAGCAGGGGGCTGTAAACCCAGCCGGTTGTCCCGCCGCTATGGCGAACCTGGGTCCATTTGCCCTTACTCGCCAGTTTGGTCAGAACTACACCCCGCTCAACATCGGCCACCACCGGACTGGTGGCCGAATCTTCCGCCCGCATATTGATGCTCTTATCGGAAATGACGATGACGGTATCGCATTTTTTAACGATGCCCTTATGGACCCACCCGGCATCATCTTCAAAATCGCTTACCTTATACCACTCGCCCTCCTTACTGAGAACTTTCAAGGGATATCCCTGAAAAAGCTCCATGGAGGTGGGATAATTGGCGCCTGGACCGGTCCGGACATTGGCATTTTCAGAGGTTACCGTCAGATAATCAGCGGCATGAACCGAAGTGCAAAAAAGAAGACAGGAGAGCCCCAGACCTATGAGTTGCGGTAATGGTTTTTTCATCTGTAGAAGAAGCATCGTTTGAGATTGGTAAACTTCGGCCCAGCACCGATATCCAGCCCTGGTCTTTAGCACGGATAAGAACACAAGTCAAACATCCTGCCGGTCATGGCGGCTGTAGCCGGCAGGAAAGAGCAGCCGATGATTTTCCTCTTCCATCTGGGCGAGAGCCCCGAGAGGCAAGGTAAGAGAGTGCTGGCAATGGCCGGACGGGAAGTTTCCCCATATCGGGATGTGCCGCTTGCCGCATAGCTCGAGCACCCTCTGCCAGATGGTTTCCAGGTAACGTCTGTGGGCGCTGCTATCGGTCGATTCAGTGCCGGAGAAGTCGCCGATCAACAGACCGGCTATTTTTTCAAATTTTCCAGCCAACTGCAACTGCGTCAACATTCGATCGATCCGGTATGGCGGTTCGTTGACATCTTCCAGAAAGACGATTCTGTTATCCCAGGAAAAATCATATCGGGTTCCGAGCAGGGTTACCAGGCTGGCCAGGTTGCCGCCGATCAAGGGCGCCGTCACAGCCGGGCCATCCTGCAGGATCTCGAGCATACCCGGGGCGAGGGTTTCAGACCATTTGCCGGTCAGACAACGCGCCAGCCGTTGGCGGGCTGTTCGGCTGGCCTGACCGAGTGAGGTTACCACCGGTCCGTGCAGGGAGAGCAGCCCGGTCCGATCATAGAGAAAATTCTGGAGGATGGTCAGATCGGAAAAGCCGACGAGCATCTTGGGATAAGCGACCACCTGAGCCAGATCAATTTTATCGATCATTCGCAGGCAGCCGTAGCCCCCCCTGAGAGCTATCAGCGCTTTGACTTCTGGATCGCGGATCAGACGGTTGAACTCATCCCCGCGATTATCGTCGCTGTCCGCCAGATACTCGAGACCCGGCCAGAGCTCCCGGGGGAATTTTACGGCAAAGCCCATCTCCTGGAGGATTTTTACACCACTGACAAAGCGTTCTTTATCGACCAGGCGACCGGCCGGGGCGATAATACCTACTGTATCGCCTTTAATGAGGGGTGGAGGGACGAGCGGCGGGCTCATGGCTGGACGATCATCCGATAAATGATCGCCAAACCGGTCAGGGTCAGCATCGGGTCGATTGCGTCGATGGTGGTGGCATAGGGTCCGATGATTCCCGCCATCCCGCCGGTTGCCACCACCCTGAATTCCTCGTCGGCGGCCTCGATCATCTCCTTTTTGATTCCTCGCACCAGGCCGTCGATCATCGCCCCGTAGCCGTAGAGAATTCCGCTCTTCATCGCCTGCACCGTCGACTTGCCGATGAGCTGGGCAGGGGCATCGGTGACGTCGATATGCGGGAGTTTCGCGGTTCTGGTGGCCAGAGCATCAAGAGAGATGGCAATTCCCGGGAGAATGACCCCCCCGAGATACTCACACCGGTCGGTAACGCAGTCAAAGGTAATGGCGGTCCCGAAATCGATGACCAGCTGTTTGCAGGGTCGTTGATTCCAGGCGGCAATGGCATTGACCAAGCGGTCGGCACCGACCTCCCGGGGGTTGTCGAGTTTCACCGCTATGAGATTTTTCAGGCGTTCAACCGCGACAACAATGATATCGTGCTGGAGATTGGCGGCGAAATGTTTCCGGCAGCAGGAGATCCAGGCCGTCTCCAGGGTAGGGACGACGCTTGCAACAATAATTCCTTGAATTTTGTCCTTTGCTATCCCGGCCATGGCCAACAGCATGTGGTAATGAATCGCCAGTTCATCGGCGGTGCTCTTGGCATCGGACTTCAGACGCCATTGGCCGATGAGCCGGTTATCGTCATACATGCCGGTTACGGTATGTGAATTGCCGATATCAACTGCGAGAAACATATGACACCCTTTGATTATTGAAGAAGGCGGATTCGATTCAGTTTGAATTGTCGAACGGGATATTATAATAGATGGAAACAGAAAAACATCCAAAACAAATCCCCGCTCCAGGTTTCAACGGCAAAAGACGGCGATCCAGGCGGTTTCGACCAAGGATTATAGCCTGTCACGGGTTATTCGCCCACCGTCCGGGGCATAATCTCCAATTCGGTGACACGACCATGAAAACTCTCTTTGTTATCTCCACCACCTTTGAACATAAGGAAGATGCGGAACGTATTGCCGCATTGCTGCTGGAGCGCCGGCTGGTGGCCTGCGCCCAGATCTCCGCACCGATCACCAGTATCTACAGATGGCGAGGGAAGCCGACAACAACAACCGAGTTTGTCCTCAGCCTGAAAACCACCGAGCCATGTTTTGCTCCGGTAAAAGAGGCGCTGCTCAGGGAACATCCTTATGAACTACCGGAAATCATCGGCCAAGAGATCACCCATGTGAGCGATGCCTACGGTGCCTGGGTGGGCGAGGAAGTAGCATGAACGATTCGCAGAGCCGGCCAGCCGGTTACCGTAAAAGAAAAAGCGGCGAATATGTATGTCACTGCTGCAACACGAAACAGGAGTTTTGCTGGAGTTGCCCCTGCGGCTTCATGATCTGCAAAGACTGCTTTGAAGAAAACAAATGGGGAATG
>JBBRGP010000158.1:0-6252 GCA_038224105.1 Desulfobulbales bacterium
ATATCGAGGCGATCAACAAGGGCAAAAAAGAAAAGGATGGCATTCGCAGCGAACAGGCGGCAAAGCTCAAGCCGACCGTCCTCCGCAAGTACAATACCCTTCGCGAACGCCGCAACGGTTTGGCGTTAGTCAATGTGGTCGATGGTGTCTGCCAGGGCTGTTTCATGGCAATTCCGCCGCAGCTTTTCAACCGGCTGCTGCGCGGCGACGAGCTCTTTGACTGCCCGACCTGCCAGCGGATGATCCATTATGTCCGGCCTGTGGAAGACATGAACTAGGCGCCATTTTTCCCTTTCTTCTTTTGGCGATTCCAACTAGAGTACCAATCGGAGCGGGCGCATGATCGCTTCGGTTTTTACCGGAGAGGAAAGTCCGAACTCTACAGGGCAGGGTGGTTCGTAACACGAACTCCGGGCGACCGGGGGAAAGTGCCACAGAAAACAGACCGCCTGATTCGATCAGGTAAGGGTGAAACGGCGAGGTAAGAGCTCACCGCTTCCATGGTGACATGGAAGGCACGGTAAACCCCACCCAGAGCAAGACCAAATAGGGAGATGTTTGAGGGCGGCCCGTCCGAAATCTCCGGGTAGGTTGCACGAGATGTTGAGCGATCAACATTCCAGTCAAATGATCATGGCTCCTTTACGGGGGTACAGAATTCGGCTTACAGCCCGCTCCATTTTTTACACACACCCAAGGTCGGTTTCAGCGGCTGATACACCACCGGACAGTTCCTGAAGAATATTATCGCATCCTGATCATTGTTTCATGACACCCAGCGCTGCCGTCATTATTCCCGCCGCCGGCTTCGGCACCCGGATGAATCTCGATCATCCGAAACAGTATCACCTGCTGGACGGTGTCCCGATTCTGGTGCGCACCGTCGATGCTTTCAGGGAAATCGATTATATCAAGCGTATCGTCGTGGTCGTTCCCGCCGCCATGCTCGACCAGACCCGGGCCCTCCTCGCCGGCTCCGGCCTTGAGGCGCCAGAGCTGACCATAGTGGCCGGCGGCCGCCGGCGCCAGGACTCGGTGAAGGCCGGTCTCGACACCCTGGACGACACCACCGAGATTATCCTCGTCCACGATGGGGCACGCCCCCTCGTCAGCCGGGAGATCATCGACCGCTGCTATCGGGCCGGCCTTGCCGCCGGGGCGGCTATCGCCGCGGTGCCGGTAAAAGATACCCTGAAAAAGGTCGACAAAAACGGCCAAGTCGTCGGCACCATCGACCGGTCCTCCCTCTGGCAGGCCCAAACCCCGCAGGTCGCCAGACGCACCCTGCTTGACCAGGCTTTCCGGACCAACGGTGACGCCGATGTCACCGACGAGTCGTCGCTTCTGGAAAAGGCCGGTATCCCGGTGATCATGGTCGAAGGTTCTGAAAGTAATATTAAAATCACTCACCCCGAGGATCTCGTCCTCGCCGAGAAAATACTCTGTCGCCGCCCCGGGCCGTCTTTACGGATCGGCCATGGCTACGATGCTCACCGCTTTGCCGAAAACCGCACGCTGGTCCTTGGCGGCGTTACCGTCCCCCACAGCCATGGTCTTGTCGGCCATTCCGATGCCGATGTGCTCACCCATGCCCTCTGTGATGCCATCCTCGGGGCGCTGGGAGAGGGTGATATCGGCAAGCATTTCCCCGATTCCGACGGCGCGTTTGCTGGTATCTCCTCCATTACCCTGCTCGACCAGGTCATCCGGCTGGCCGCGGCGCAGGGGTACGCAGTTGTCAACGCCGATGTCACCCTGGTCTGTCAAACACCCCGACTGGCCCCCTTTCTCGCCCAGATGAAGGAAATAATCGGCAAATCCTGCCGGGTTGCCCCGGAAGTCATCAATATCAAGGCCACAACCACCGAAGGCATGGGTTTTACCGGGAGAAAAGAAGGCATCGGCTGCCATGCCGTCGTTCTCCTCCAGAAATAGCTCTTAAGGATCGATATGACCATACAGATCAACCGGGAACGGCTTGCCGCCACCTTTATCAAACTCTGTGAAATCAGCAGTCCTTCCCACCGGGAAGGGGAGATCGCCGCCTACCTGAAAAAAGCCTTTGCCGATCTCGGCGCCGACGCCATCTATGAAGACGATTCCGCCGCCCGGACCGGGTCGGAAACCGGCAATCTCATCATCCGCTTTGACGGCAATCAGCCGGACCGGGAGGGGCTGTTTCTTTCCTGCCACATGGACACCGTAGAGCCGGCGACCGGGGTTGAAGTTGTCAGATCCGGCGACATCTTCACCAGCAGGGGCCAGACCGTCCTCGGCGGCGACGATAAGACCGGCATCGCAGCCGTCCTGGAACTGCTGGCCATGCTCAAGGAAAACCCTTGCCCCCATCCGATGCTCGAGGTGGTGCTCACTACCTGCGAAGAAATCGGTCTGCTTGGCGCCAAAAACCTCGAATACGACAAATTACGCACCGGTTACGGCTACGCCCTGGACTCCACCGGCATCGACCATGTGGTCATCGGTGCGCCGGCCGCCAACAAGATAAAAATTGAAATGAAAGGGTTGGCCGCCCACGCCGGGCTCTGTCCGGAGGCCGGGATCAACGCCCTGGCGCTTGTGGCGCAGGCCCTGAGCAGCCTCCGCCTTGGCCGGCTGGACGAGGAATCGACCTGCAATTTCGGGATGATCCAGGGCGGAGTTGCCACCAACATCGTTCCCGAACGGGTTACCTTAAGAGGTGAAGTGCGCAGCCATTCCAAGGAGAAACTGGAGCGCTATACCAAAGAGATCT
The DNA here is from genome assembly GCA_038224105.1 of Desulfobulbales bacterium. Lineage (GTDB taxonomy): Bacteria > Desulfobacterota > Desulfobulbia > Desulfobulbales > Desulfocapsaceae > Desulforhopalus_A. Next base: position 2,753 of record JBBRGP010000158.1, read on the forward strand.
TTGCCGCTTTTCAAAAGGTGGTGGCCGACTGGCAAAGCGGGCCGGCAACCGGCGACGCCCGCCCCGCCGTCGAGATAGAAATTGTCGATGATTATCCGCCAATGGCCATTGCCGAGGACGCCCCGGTGCTCCAGAGGATAAAAAAGGCCGCCGGCCTCTGCCGGGAGGAGCTGCGCTACATAGTCGCCGGTGGTGGCAGTGATGCCAATATTTTCAACGGGTTCGGCCTGCCAACGGCGATCGTTGCCACCGGCATGGACAGGGTCCACACGGTCGACGAGCAGCTCGATCTCAATGATCTTGTCAGCCTCACCGAACTGCTCTATGCCCTGGTCACGGCGTAGGCCGGTGATCGACCTTTCCCACCCGAGGTCATCTTTCTTGTTGAATTTGTGTAATACTTGTTTTAGATTTCTACTTTTGGGAGTACCCCAAAAAGGCACAAAGATTCTCTCTTTGTGCCTTTGTCTATTTGTGCAATTATTTAAAACCTTCGGCAACTTCATCATGGTTCAGGCTGCCTGAAGCCGTGGAATTTTCAAAAAACAAGGATTCCCGTTCGATGTTACAAAAAAACAACAGAAAATCGTCAGATGGGCGCCCCACCCACGAATGCGGGGTGTGCGGCATTTATAATCACCAGGATTCAGCCAAACTGACATATTTCGGACTCTATGCCCTGCAGCATCGTGGCCAGGAGAGCGCCGGCATTGTTACATCGGACGGAACCAATGTGTCCATTCATAAAAGCATGGGGTTAGTTCCGGAGGTTTTTTCTGAAAATACCATCCAGCGCCTGCAGGGGCATCTGTCCATCGGCCATGTGCGCTATTCCACCACCGGTGCATCGAATATCACCAACGCCCAACCCCTTTTGGTCACCCACAAGGGAACAACCCTGGCGGTCGCCCACAACGGCAACCTTGTCAACTCCATCGCATTGCGGACCGGATTGGAGGAACAGGGCTCGATCTTCCAGACTACCATGGACAGCGAGGTCGTCCTCCATCTCATGGCCCACGCCGCTCTCCTCGGTCTTGAGAAGGCACTGGTCGAGACTTTTACCGCCCTCAAAGGGGCATACTCGCTCCTGCTCATGACCCAGGACACGATGATTGCCGTGCGTGACCCCGACGGCTTCCGGCCGCTCTGCCTCGGCAAGCTGAAAAATGGTGGCGCCGGAGGCTGGATTGTCGCCTCCGAAACCTGCGCCCTCGATCTCATCGAGGCGGAATATATCCGCGATATCGAACCCGGAGAGATTCTCATTTTCAAGGATGGGAAAATGACCTCGATCTTTCCCTGGCCGAAGCAGAACAGCCATTTCTGCATCTTCGAACAGGTCTACTTTGCGCGGCCCGATTCGGAAATTTTCGGTATCAATGTCTACCAGGCAAGGAAACGGATGGGCGAGATTCTCGCCGAGGAAGCGAAAATAGACGCCGATTTCGTCATGCCGTTTCCCGACTCGGGAAACTATGCGGCACTCGGTTACGCCCAGGCATCGGGCATCCCTCTGGAAATGGGGGTGATCCGCAACCACTACGTCGGCCGGACATTCATCCAGCCGACCCAGTCGATGCGCGACTTCAATGTCAAGGTAAAACTCAATCCGGTTCGCTCGTTTCTCAAGGGAAAACGGCTCATTATCGTGGAAGATTCGATAATCAGGGGGACCACCGGCAAGAGCCGGGTGAGAGCACTGCGGGAGGCGGGGGCCAAAGAGGTGCATATGGTGGTAAGCTGCCCTCCGACCAGGCATGCCTGCTACTACGGGATAGACTTCCCCTCGGCAAACCAGCTTATCGCCAACAATAAATCGATCAAGGAGATCGCCGAGTACCTCGGTCTCGACTCACTCCACTACCTGAGTCTTGCGGGGCTGGTCAGGGCAACGGGAATGACCGAGGAACACTTCTGTCTTGCCTGTTATACCGGGATATATCCGATTCAACCGGATCTGTCGTTCCACAAGGACGCCCTCGGCTGAGCCCGGCACCACCCTTAAATCCTGGTGATGACGCAGTTTTTTCCGCCGTTTTTGGCGTCGTACATGGCCTGATCCGCCCGCTCCTTCATCGACCTTTCGTCTTCTTCCTTCGGGATATTCTTTTTCCGCCGGCAGGAGACAAGGCCGATGGACAGGGTGGTGTCGCCGAAATTTCTTTCAATGAAACTGAGCAGAATCCGCTGAACGATTTCCGTCCCCTGATCGGCGGAAGCCTGAGGAAGCAAAACGGCGAATTCATCCCCGCCGAGCCTGAAGCACATATCGACACTCTCCCGGGTGCACTCTTTCATGATCTCGGCGAGGTGGATGAGGGCCTTGTCACCTTCCTGGTGACCAAACCTGTCGTTATACTCCTTGAAATTATCAACATCGATAATGGCCAGCATCAACGGATATTTCTGCCGAAATGCCCGCTCCACCTCGGCGGAAAACATCTCATCGAAGGCCCGTCTGTTTAAAATCCCGGTCAATGCGTCCTGCTTGGAAAGAAGTTCGAGCCTCCGGATCAGGGTGCGCTCCCGGATGGCCCGGGCAAGCTTGGCTTCAAGTTCCGCCTGATCGATCGGCTTCTTGATAAAATCAATGGCTCCGGCCTTGATGACCTCGGCATAACTGGCCTTTTCGTGAAATCCGGTGGCGACGATGACGTCGGTTTCCTTGTGATGTTCATGAATATGACCAAGAAGCTCCAGACCGCCCATCCCCGGCATGACAATATCGGTTAAAACAAGATCGACGGGTGTCGATTTCAATACGGCGATCGCCTCTACCCCGTCACCGGCCACCAGACAATGATACCCGAGCGAACTGACCAAAACGCTCAACGACATGCGTACCAGCTCATCATCGTCAACTATCAATACTACATCGAAATTCTTCTGTTGTTCCATTTCACTTTGCGGGCGTTTCCATAAAACTTTCAACGGGTCGGGAGCTGCGGCAGGTGGCTCTGGCTACTTTAACAAAAAGAGTACCTGCAAAAGAAGACAAAGTCCAGATGACCCTTCATTTTTATTGCAGCGTTTTGAGAACCGGAGCAACCGCGATCTCTTAATTGAAAAGAGAGAGATTTCCGGTACGTTCAGTTGGCAGATCATAAAAGTACATGATAGAATGCCCTCAAATTAGACGGCATGCCCCTGAACCTCTAAAGTGACTGATGGATAACACATATCTCGCACACCTGTTCGAGGGCAGGCTCACCGGCTCCCTCCTGGACGATATCCTTTTGCTCGCCAAGAACATCGTCCCCACGGCGGATCTGGAACTGCTTCGCCAGATCCACAACGACCTGGCCGCCTTTTTTACCGGCTCACACCCCGATTTTCAAAAAAACACCCTGCCGTACCACAATCTGCGCCACAGCCAGATGGTGGTACTGGCAACCATTCGCCTCTTTGATGGGCTACACTGCAATCATGTCCCTGTTTCCGCCGATATGCTCGTGAGAGGCCTCCTCGCCGCTTACTTCCATGACACCGGCATGCTG